>NZ_VBVZ01000181.1 GCF_005863185.1 Pseudomonas edaphica | reverse complement strand
GATCCACCGCTATCGCAGGCAAGCCAGCTCCCACACTTTTTAACCGCATTAAGGCAGGAAGATGACCTTGTCCGCGCTGCCTTTGTTGACTTCCTCGTAGCACTGCACCCCATCTGCCAACGCCACCTCACGCAACCCTGTCGGCAACGGCAGCGAACCCTCATCAAAAAACCGCCCAAACTGCTCCAGCATCACCGCACATTGCTCGCAGTTGTAGAGCAATGAATTGATGCCCACCACCGAGCCGCCCTTGCGGTACAACGCCAGCGCCGGCAGCTGCACATGCCCATCAACCGGCGCCGCGATAATCGCGATGCGGCCGAACGGGGCCAAACCGGCGACAGCCGCCGGCAGCCAGAAACCGGTGGTGTCGAAGATCACATCGGCGCCGCCCTTGAACACCGCATTCACCTGCCCGCCCAATGCGTCCGGTTGGCCCAGGGCAATCGCGTCGAAGCCCTGCGCCTGCAACGCCTCGACCTGATCCGCTTTGCGCACCGCCGCCAGCACCTGCGCACCGCGAATTTTCGCCAGCGCCAACGCCGCGCTGCCTACAGCACCATTGGCGCCAATCACCAGCAGCCGGGTGCCTTTGCCGACACCGCTGCGCTCCAGCGCATCCCAGGCGGTGGTGTACGGCACACCGAGGCTGGCAGCCTGGGCAAAGCTTAGATGCGTCGGTTTATGCGCCACGCCTTTCGCCGACACCGTGAGGTACTGCGCGTGGGAGCCGTTGGCAAAAAAACCGAGGTCACGGCCGGTGCCCCACACTGCCTGGCCAACCAGTTGCTGCGGGCCTTCCACCACCACACCGGCAAAGTCCCGGCCGGGAATACGCGGCAACGTCGTGTAGGGAAACCGGCCAAGTACGTTTTTAACGTCGCTGGGGTTCAAACCCGCCGCTTTAACCTGGACCAACACTTCACCGGCAGCCGGCAGCGGCTTGTCGACTTCAACGAAACTGAGGGCGGCGAGGTCGCCGGTGGCGGAAAATTGCAGTGCTTTCATGGCCAATATCCATCGAAGTGAAAAAAGAAATCAGGACAACCAACCGCTGACCAGCTCACGGCCCATGGGCCAGAGCTTCTCGCCGATCAACATCCCCATCAGCCCCACCAGGGCAATGGCAGGCGGCGCGGGTGAGCGAAAGTCCAGGGCACCATAGATCACGCCGACAAACAGGCCGATGGCGAGGGAAATGAGATAGTTCATAGGGGATAGTTCATAGGGTTTACGCCGGGTGGGTTGATGCGCTCAGTGTAGTGAGCCCCCCCCCGAAGCATCGGCCAAGTGCTTCAGGATTTCGGCCAAAGCCTCAACCGACGTATTGCGACGGTGCCACACCCAGTTCACGGCGGAACATGTCGCTGAAGCTGCTCGGCGAATAGCCCAAAGAGCGGGCAATGCCGCTCACCGACTGGCCCTGGATCAGTTCCGCCACCGCCGTGGCTAGCTGCACCTGACGGCGCCATTCGGCAAAGCCCATACCGAGGTTGTTCTGGAACAACCGCGCCAGGGTGCGCACGCTGGCACCCGCCGCTTCGGCATGTTGCTCAAAGGGGATTTCCAGCGAGGGCGCCGCCATCACTGCCTGGCAGGCATTGATCAACCGGCGGTCCGCCCCCAGTGGCATGGCAATGCGGATCTGCGAGCGCCGCGCGCGTTGCAACTCCAACAGCGCCAGACCGACTACGGCGTCGTAATAGGCTGTATCACCGTAATCGCCTTGATCAACCAGCGTGACGATCAGCTCACGCAGCAGCCCGCCGACTTCAATCACCTGCACCTGGCTGTCCAGCGTCGCTGCCAAAGCCGGGCGCAGGTAGATATTGCGCATCTGCAAGTCCGAGACCACGCGAATCCCGTGCTCCACACCCGGTGGCAACCACACGGCGCGCTGCGGCGGTACTACCAGGGCTTCGCGCGGTGTTTCAACCCACATCACCCCGCTCATGGCGTAGAGCAACTGGCCCCAGTCGTGGCTGTGTGGCTCCACATACAAACCACGGGGGTAGGTGCGCGCCAGTGGTTGCACGGGGACGGCATGATCAGTGAGGTCGGGAGGCGCGGCCAGGGCCATGAAGCACACATCAATCAAGGGTGAGCGGCCATGGTAATGACCGCCACCCGATAAGCCGAGCGGATTTTTAGCCGTGGGCAGACTTGGCGCACTCGCAACCGGTCGACGAGGCACACGGTTCGCCATGCGCATGGTGCTCGGCGCAGCCTTGGCAGCAGTAGCCCTTGCCGTCTTTCATCACCGCGTTGGTGCCCAGTACGCATTTGCAGTGTGGGCAGGCACAGGTTTTATCAGCCATGTTCAGACTCCTTTTGCATGGTCGTCCAGGTGCAACGGGCGCTGCACCTTAAGCAGTGACTACCGGCAAGGTTTCAAGGTTCACCGCCGTTAATCGGCCAGTCGGCTGTTGCTGCGGTACATGAACACCAGCGCCACTGCCAACAGCAGCATTGCCACGATACGGCTGCCCGACAGCTCGATGGCCGGGTTGCCCAGCCAGCCGAAGTTATCGATCAGCATGCCCATGCCCAACTGCCCGACGATCACCGCCACCGTGGCCACTGCCGTCCCCACCACGGGCACTGCGCCGACCATGACCATCATGTACACCACGCCAAACAACGCGCCGGTCAACTGCCATTTGGGCACGTCCAGCAAGCTCACGGCCTGTGCGGGTTCGAAGAAGAAAATCAACAACGCCGTGCTGATTGCGCCCACCGCAAAGGTCAATAAACTGCTGCGCAACACGCCGACCGTCTGGCCCAGGCGGCCGTTGATCGCGGCTTGCACACTCAGCACCGCACCGGCGGCAATCACCAGTACCAACAACAGAATCAGATTCATCGCTTTAACCCCGTGCAATCAGAACAAGTGCCGCCACAATCAACGCCAGGGCAATCCAGCGTTCGCCATTGACCCGTTTACGCGCGGTGCCGAACCAGCCGAAATGGTCGATCAGCACGCTCTTGCCGACCTGGCCCGAGAGGATCGCGACCATGGTCATGGCGATGCCGATATGCGGCGTGGCCAAAGTCAGCACCACCACGTACATCGGCCCCAAAAAGCCGCCGATCAACTGCCAGCGCGGCAGGTCGGTGAGTGCCGGGCCTTTTTGCGCGCCGCTGAACAGCAGCAGCAAAAACAGAATCGCCGTACCGACGCCAAAGATGCTCAACGTTGCCCACAAATGCCCGACCTGTACACCCAATGGCCCGAGCAAGCCGGCCTCAACCGACAGGCCCATGCCCGCCAGAATCACCAGCGGCAACAGCAGCAATCGCAAAAGGTTTTTTTTCGGCCTGGCCTGCGCCACGCCTTCGATGGAACTTGCCTGCATACATCACCTGCGCGTCAAGAAACGAAACATGGCGCGCATTATCCGGTGGCCGTCTTGTGCGATAAATGGGAGCATGCAAACAACACCTTTGCGCATTACGCACAGCACGGAGCCACGATGCAGGGTTTGAATGAACTGAGTTTCAAGGCATTGCGCCTGTTTGTAGCCGTGCTGGATCACGGCAGCTTTTCCGAAGTGGCACGTCGCGAAGGGCTGGCGCCCTCCTCCATCTCACGGCAAATCCAATTGATGGAACAGGCGCTCGGCCAGCAATTGCTCTACCGCCATACGCGTGCGGTCAGCCCCACCGAAGCCGGGCGGCTACTGGGGCGTCATGCGCGCCTGATGCTGGAACAGTTGGAGGCCGCCGGCCAGGCCCTGCAAGAGCAGGAAAGCGAACCCAGCGGGCTGGTGCGCATCAACGCGCCGATGGTATTCGGCCAACGCCACCTGTCACCGTGGCTGGGCGAGTTGTGCCGTCGCTACCCCAAGCTACAGTTGGATATCCAGCAAACCGACACCTACGTCGACCCGCTGCAAGACGGCACCGACCTGCTGTTTCGCATCGGCGTGCTGAACGACTCCAGCATGCAGGCGCGCATCTTCGCGCCGCAGCGTTTTCGCCTCGCGGCCAGCCCCGCCTACCTGGCCCGGCATGGCACGCCGCGCCACCCCGAAGAACTGGCCAACCATCAATGCCTGGCCTACAAAGGCATCACCGGCCAGCAGCGCTGGTTCTTCCGCCGCGGCCAGGGCGACTGGACGCCTTACAGCGTCAAAGGCCCGATCACCGGCAACCACGCCGACACCCTCACCCACGCGGCGGAACAAGGCCTTGGGCTGGTGGTGTTTCCGTCCTGGCTGATCGGCGAAGGCTTGCGCGCCGGCACCTTGCAGGCGGTACTCACGGAGTACGACGTGGCCACCACCCTTGAACCGCAACAGATTGCCGCGCTGTGGCCAGGCAGCCGGCGGCTGTCGCTGAAGGTGCGCACGGTGATTGATTATTTTGTGGAGTGTTTTGGAGCGGTGCCGTATTGGGATCGGTGAGGCTCCTCCCTCTCACTGGAAAAGCATTGGAAGGTAAAAATTCCTCGTGGGAAAAGTAGGCTCGTTCTGATTTTTCGGGCCACTATTTCAGACACGGCATATGGCAGGCAGACTTTGGCTCAATCTTTTTTTGGAGAGGTGCCATGGGTTTCGTTTATCAAAAACAATCGCGCTCTGAACGCGCGGCTAAAGCCGGTCGTCATGCCGTCTTTGATAGCTCAGCTGATTTTGGCTATATTTGGCCAAAACATGGAGATCGCCACATGATTACCGTACCGCTGGGTGAAGCAAAAAATAATCTGTCAAAGCTGGTCGATGAGGCTGCTGCTGGCAAAGTGATCACCATCGCCAAGCATGGGCGTGCGATGGCACAGCTCGTCCCCGTCGGAAAGACCAAAGGCCGCCGGATTGGCGCAATGAAAGGCAAGCTCATTATCCCCGTAGACTTTGATGCGCCTTTACCCGATGACCTGCTGGATGCGTTTGAGGTCAACCCTTTATGAGGGTGCTATTGGATACCCATATTCTGCTGTGGACACTGAGTGATGACCCCAGGCTATCCAATAAAGCCAAAAAATTGATTGAAGACGCTGCTGAGATTTACGTCAGCGCTGCAACCTTCTGGGAAATGGCGATCAAGGTAGGCTTGGGAAAGCTCGAGGTGCAGCTGGATGAAATCCGTGAATACTGCCTGGAGAGCGGTTTCACCGAATTGCCGATCACCCCAGAACACGCGATTGCAGTGAAGGATCTTGAGCACCACCATAAAGACCCGTTCGACCGGCTTATCATTGCGGCAGCCATGAGCGAGCCGATGAAACTGCTGACGGCCGATCCGCAGGTTGCCCAGTACACATCCTTGGCAATTCTGGTGTAGACCGCGTTGGAGCGATCACACGTTTAAGTCAAAACAACCACTGCCCAATCAACCACGCATTCGCCCCACTGATCAGCGCAAACAGAAACCACGCCAGTAACCGCGTGGGCAAGCGGTTAACGAAGGGCCCCATCAGTTGCTTGTCGTCAGTCATGCGGATCAGCGGGTACAACGCGAAAGGCAGCTGCAGGCTGAGCACCACCTGGCTCAGAATCAGCAGTTTGCCGATGGCATCGTCGCCCATCAGCCACACCCCCAGGAACGCTGGGATCAGCGCCAGCCCGCGCGTGATCAGGCGCCGCTGCCAGCACGGGATGCGCAGGTTGAGGTAACCCTCCATGATCACTTGCCCGGCGATGGTGCCGGTAAAGGTCGAACTCTGCCCCGAAGCCAACAAGGCGATGCCGAACAGGATGCTGGCGAAGGCGCCTCCCACCAATGGGTCAAGCAGGTGATAGGCGTCCTGGATCTCAACCACTTCGGTGTGGCCGGTCTTGTAAAACGCGGCGGCGGCCAACACCAGGATCGCGGCGTTGACCAGCAACGCCAGGGCCAGGGAGCCGATGGTGTCGATACGCGCCAGCTTGACCGCGTCCTGTTTGCTGGCGAGGTCTTTGCCAATCAGGCGGGTCTGCACAATCGAGGTGTGCAAATAGAGGTTATGCGGCATCACCGTGGCGCCAAGGATACCGATAGCCAAATACAACGGCGCTGCATCGCTGATGGCCGCCAGTGACGGGGTAAAGCCACTGAGTACGTCCGGCCAGTAAGGTTTGATCAGCACCAGTTCGATAAAGAAACACACGCCAATGGTTGCAACCAGCGCCAGCATGATCGCTTCCAGGCGGCGGAAACCGCGGTTTTGCAGGGCCAGGATCAATAGTGTGTCGAACGCGGTGATCACAATACCGGTCGTCAGCGATACGCCGAGCAACAAGTGAAATGCCAAGGCGCAACCGAGGACTTCAGCCAGGTCGGTAGCGATAATGGAGATTTCCGCCAACACCCATTGCGTGCGCGCGGAGCGTTTGCTGTAGCGCTCACGGCACAGTTGCGCGAGGTCTTTGCCGGTGGCGATGCCCAGGCGCGAACACAGGCACTGCACCGCCATCCCGGCCAGGCTGGCCAGCAGCACCACGAATAGCAGGCTGTAGCCGTAACGAGAACCGGCTTCGATGGCGGTAGCCCAATTGCCGGGGTCCATGTAGCCGATGGAGATCAGCAGGCCGGGGCCGGCAAACATCAGCGCCCGTTTGAAAAACGAGGCCTTGGGGTCGACGATAACGGAGCCAGCCACTTCCGGCGGGCAGAACGGGGCAGTGGCGATTTTCGGCAGGCTGAATTTCACGCGGTATCCCAGGCAAACACACAAGTCAGGGCCGCAGCTTATCAGTCCGACGCGACCGTGCGCATCACCGTCTCCCGGGGCAAGTCGAACGCTTCGACGACTTGCACCACCAGGTCCATCTCCTGGTTCAACGCTTCGCGCTCCATGCGCTGGCGAATCACACCAATCACCAAGACCGCCAAGGTGGTGATCGAATAGGCCGGGCCGGAAAACGCTCGCACGCCCGTTACCAGCAACATCGCCGCCGCCAGCGCCTGGCCCACCACCGGAATTGCGGTGGCCGCGCCGCGCCGCAAGATAAACCCGGTGAGCCCCGCCAACGCCGTGCCGCTCAGGGCGGTGGTGGCCGAGCGGCCGATATCGATACGATTGAACAGGCCCTGCTCTTTTTGCGCGGCCGCCTTAAGCTCGGCGTCGAAGGCCTGGCGGTCGGCGCGACTGAGTTTGTCCTTGTACTGCTCGATGAGCTTTTCCGCGACCTGTGCCTCGATATCTGCCAGCACCACGGTTTCAAGCGGCCCATCGAACTTGATGCCCAGCCGCTGTGCGACATCTTCGGCGATCTGGCGATAACTCACGCCATGGCCACGGGCGATGTTCATAAAGCTGTCACCGCCCATGCGTTGCAGCTCGATGGCCAGTTTCAGCGGTTCACGTACATCGGCATCGATCGAGGCACTGCGTTTTTGTGCCATCAACTCAGCCAGAAACTTAAGCTCCTCCGGCCGCGCCTGCACCAGCGCGGGGAACAGTTCCACGTCCTCCTCGGCAAAACGCACTTCGCTGCTGCGCAGGTCAGCGCGGATAAGGCCACGCCGTTCCTGCAGCAGGTCGGTGTACTGCACCACCGTTTTCAACTGCGGCCAGTAGGCGGCGTGGTCGAAGGTGGCCAGGTGCACATTGGTGACCTTGGCCTTGAGTGCGGGGGTGACGTCGATCGCATACCGGCCTATGCAGCGCTCGGTGTCCGGCTTGATGGCAAGCGCCCAGTCCTTGCTGGAGTAGCAGTTGATCACGCGCCCTTTGAGCGGCGCCGACACTTCATCCCAGGGGCTGGACGTACTGATCGCGCCACCCATCAGCAACACATTGTTAAGCGGCAATTGGCGGGCGACCTCGGGGCTGGCCAGCAGACTCTTGACCAGGATACGCGCGCCCAGGGAATGCCCGATCAGGTTGATGCGCCGCACGGGCAGCGCTTCGCCGTGCAGGTAATGGGCAAGCTCAGGCAATAGCGTCTTGGCCACTTCATCGACACGCGCCTCGACACTTTTGTAATGGTCAAGAAAGTAGGCAATCGCACGGCCCACACCCACGGTTGCCGCGCCCAGGCCGCCACCGCCAAGCATTGCGGTAATCACATCTTTAAAGGGAGCAAAAAGGTTTTCCAGAAAGTGACCCGCCGGCCAGAACAGCATCAGGTTGGTCGAGCCTTCGATGCTTGCCAGTTGTTGCGTGAAATTGCCCAGTTGCTGGCGGTTGAAGAACGCCGAATAACCGTGAACATAGAGATTGAGCACATCCCCCTGAGGCTCGCCACACAACAGAAACGTGGGCTTGCGGGTGCGGTGCATTTCATCCCACTGGTGTTGCATGGGCCGGTGACTCCTGATGACGGTGGGCGGCGATAGTAACAAAGCAGGACCGCCTGCAAGGTGAATCCTGACCAGCGTGTGAGCTTTTTAGAACAACGACACGGCCTTGGACTTGGCCAGGTAGCGCGCCGGGGAATCGCCCAGGTGACGGCGGAACAGCGCGGTGAAGGCGCTGGGGCTGCTGAAGCCCAATGCAAATGCGACCTCGGTGATCGAGGCGCCGTGGCTGAGTTGCGCGGTGGCCTCCAGCAGGCAGACTTGCTGGCGCCACGCCACGAAGGTCATGCCGGTGCTTTCCAGGAAGTGACGAGTAAAGGTCCGCCGGCTCATGCTCGACCAACTCGCCATTTGATCGAGGGACACGGTTTGCGCAGGCGCGTCCAGAAAGCGCTGGCAAGCCCTCGCCAAACGCGGTTCAGAGGGCAGCGGCGCACTGAGGGGCAAGGCCGATAGCGTACTGATTTCGTCGATCAGCAGCGTCAATACACAGTGCCGCCGCACCTTGGACGTTGCCGATGAACCCACCGCCAACGCAGCTTCCAAAAGATGCCTGAGCAGCGGCGACACCTCGAAAACCTGGCAGTACCCCTGCAGCCCTGCGCGCTCGGCGGCTTGAGCATCGAGGTAGGTATTGAGCATCACCACATCGCCGCGCATGTGCATTTCATGGGCAATGCCACCGGGCACCCAGACGGCCCGCTGCGGCGGCACCACCCAGTTGCCCAGGTCGGTGAACATTCTTAAGGCACCGGTGGAAGCATAGGCAAACTGGCCGCGCGGGTGCGTATGCCGGGCAAACACACTGCCGCATGGGTATTCACGCAGGGTCACAAGCGCTTCGGGGTCGTTGTCGTCAAAGGTCGGAATCATGGCCCGATCTTGTCAAAGTATGACCTGGCATAGCAAGCGGGCCATACGCCCGAGCTCTAACCTTCACCCCTTTGAAGCAACCGGTTCGAAGGAACGTCCATGCACAAGAAACACCTGGCACTTGCCCTGTTGGTCACGCTGGCCTGGGGGCTGAATTTCCCCATCACCAAACTGGGCCTGCGGGCCATCGACCCTTTTTTACTCACCGGCCTGCGCTTCGCCCTCGCCGCCTTGCCCCTGGTGTTCGTCATCAAGCGCCCCGCCGTGCCATTCGGTTATGTAGCGGCCTATGGCGTGATCTTCGGGCTGGGCATGTGGGGTGTGATCAACTATGGCATCCAGCTTGGGGTGAGCCCGGGGATTGCCTCATTGCTCATCCAGCTCAGCGTGTTTTTCACCCTGGGTTGGGGCTGCGTGCTATTCAAGGAGAAAATTCGCGGCGCGCAGTGGGCCGGGGCCTTTCTCGCGTTGATCGGACTAACCGGGATCATCGCCAACCAGCAAGGCGAACACGCTGCGCTCGGCGTGCTGATGATCGTGTTCAGCGCACTGGCGTGGAGCATCGGCAACGTCATCATCAAGACGTCGGGGGTTAAAGAAATCTTTTCGTTCATGGTCTGGGCCAGCCTGTTTCCGCCAATCCCGCTGTTCCTGATGGCCTGGTGGGTGCACGGCGACGGTGCGTTCGTAAGCCTCCCCGCCAACCTCGACCTCACCGCCGTGTGGTCGCTGCTGTTTCAGGTTTACCTGGCCACGCACTTTGCTTACTGGGGCTGGAACACGTTGCTCAAGGCGTACCCCGTGTCCACGGTAGCGCCGCTGTCGCTATTGATCCCGGTGTTCGGGATTGCCAGTTCGATGTTGATACTGGGCGAGCGTGTTTCCACAGCCAATCTGGTCTTTATCGCAGTGATTATCAGCGGCTTGGCAGTCGGGCTTTATCGCAAACCGATTGTGCATACCAGTAGATAGTCATGGCAGGAACTCGGGATATTGTTCGCGCATTCGCTCTATTAGCATTCGTCGGGTCGTGTATTCAACCGAGGAAATACCATGAGCATGCCCGAATTTTTTGTCACCCCAGGCTATGGCGATACCATGCGCGAACACCTGCACTATTCCCAAGCAGTGAAAATCGGTAACCGCGTAGAAACGTCAGGCCAGGGCGGCTGGGACGATGAGTTCCAGATCCCCGCCGACCTCAGTGAAGAAATCGCCCAGGCGTTTCACAACCTGGACCGGACCCTGGCCACCGCCGGCGCGGGTTGGGAGCATGTGATTCACATAAACTC
>NZ_VBVZ01000180.1 GCF_005863185.1 Pseudomonas edaphica | reverse complement strand
GTTTCGAGCTTACTTTATCTAAGGGTGAGTTAAGGCATGCAGCCGCTTACGCGCAGTTCAAGGGCGATAATCCGGGCATGATTACCGACGCAAACTTCATGTATGCCGCGAGCGCCAAGCGGGCTCAAATGGAGGGCAATGGCTACGATGACAACCCCAATGCTGCAAAACAGAGTTTCGCTCATGCGATGCAAAGTTTGAACAATGGCGAAATGGGTTGGGAAGCGCTGGACCGGCTTGGCCTGAAAGACCTCTATAGGCGGTCTTCGAGTTCCGAGCTGGCAAGTGGCAAGCTGGGTGTTGTGGATTATGGCCACCATTCAATGGCGGTGATTGGCGGGCGCATTGAATTGTGGGGTGGGCGCGGTGAAGGGCCTCAGGAAGGCAACGCCTACGCATTCGTGTAGCGCAAAAAAAACCGATAAACCCAAATGCATTCAGGTTTATCGGTTTTTTACATCCCGGGCGTTCAAGCCCGGGACTCACTCAGCTTATTGGCAAGCTTCGCAATCCGGCTCATCAATCGCGCAAGCCTTTGGCACGGGTGCCGGGCCGGCTGGAGCAGCCAGCACCGAATCATCACCGTGGTTGCCGCTGGAAACAGCGTTGAGCTTACCGGTGTTGATGGTCGACTTCTCGGTGCTGGTCGCGGCCAGGGCACGGAGGTAGTAAGTGGTTTTCAGGCCACGGTACCAGGCCATGCGGTAGGTCACGTCGAGCTTCTTGCCCGATGCACCGGCGATGTACAGGTTCAGCGACTGAGCCTGGTCAATCCACTTCTGGCGACGACTGGCGGCGTCAACGATCCACTTGGTGTCCACTTCGAAGGCGGTCGCGTAGAGCTCTTTGAGTTCTTGCGGGATGCGTTCGATCTGCTGCACCGAACCGTCGTAGTACTTCAGGTCGTTGATCATGACCGAGTCCCACAGGCCGCGGGCCTTGAGGTCGCGAACCAGGTACGGGTTGATCACGGTGAATTCGCCCGACAGGTTCGATTTCACATACAGGTTCTGGTAGGTCGGTTCGATCGACTGCGACACGCCAGTGATGTTGGCGATGGTTGCGGTCGGTGCGATGGCCATGATGTTGGAGTTACGAATACCTTTCTGCACACGGGCACGTACCGGCGCCCAGTCCAGGGTTTCGTTCAGGTCAACGTCGATGTACTTCTGGCCACGCTGCTCAATCAGGATCTGTTGCGAATCCAGCGGCAGGATGCCTTTGGACCACAGCGAGCCCTGGAACGTCTCGTAGGCGCCGCGCTCGTCGGCCAGGTCGCAGGAAGCCTGGATCGCGTAGTAGCTGACCGCTTCCATGGACTTGTCGGCGAACTCGACGGCAGCGTCCGAACCGTAAGGAATGTGCTGCAGGTACAGCGCGTCCTGGAAGCCCATGATGCCCAGGCCGACCGGACGGTGCTTGAAGTTGGAGTTCTGCGCCTGTGGCACCGAGTAGTAGTTGATGTCGATAACGTTATCGAGCATGCGAACGGCGGTGTTGACGGTGCGTTCCAGCTTGGCGGTGTCCAGCTTGCCGTTGACGATGTGGTTCGGCAGGTTGATCGAGCCCAGGTTGCAAACGGCGATCTCGTCCTTGTTGGTGTTCAAGGTGATCTCGGTGCACAGGTTCGAGCTGTGGACCACACCCACGTGCTGCTGCGGGCTGCGCAGGTTGCACGGGTCTTTGAAGGTCAGCCATGGGTGGCCGGTTTCAAACAGCATGGACAGCATTTTGCGCCACAGGTCTTTGGCCTGGATGGTCTTGAACAGCTTGATCTTGCCTGGGTACTGGGACAGGGCTTCGTAGTACTCGTAACGCTCTTCGAAGGCCTTGCCGGTCAGGTCGTGCAGGTCCGGCACTTCGGACGGCGAGAACAGGGTCCACGGGCCGTCATCGAAGACGCGCTTCATGAACAGGTCAGGGATCCAGTTGGCGGTGTTCATGTCGTGGGTACGACGACGGTCATCACCGGTGTTCTTGCGCAGCTCGATGAACTCTTCAATGTCCATGTGCCAGGTTTCCAGGTAGGCACATACAGCGCCTTTGCGCTTGCCACCCTGGTTCACGGCTACAGCGGTGTCGTTCACTACTTTGAGGAACGGTACAACGCCTTGGGACTTGCCGTTGGTGCCCTTGATGTAAGAACCCAGTGCACGCACCGGCGTCCAGTCGTTACCCAGGCCGCCGGCGAATTTGGACAACATGGCGTTGTCGTGGATCGCGTGGTAGATGCCCGACAGGTCATCCGGCACGGTGGTCAGGTAGCAGCTCGACAGCTGTGGACGCAGGGTGCCTGCGTTGAACAGGGTTGGGGTCGACGACATGTAGTCGAAGGACGACAACAGGTTGTAGAACTCAATCGCGCGGTCTTCTTTTTGCTTCTCTTCAATCGCCAGGCCCATGGCCACACGCATGAAGAACACTTGCGGCAATTCGAAGCGGATACCGTCCTTGTGGATGAAGTAACGGTCGTACAGGGTTTGCAGGCCCAGGTAGGTGAACTGCTGGTCGCGCTCGTGGTTGATCGCCTTGCCGAGTTTTTCCAGGTCGAAGGTGGCCAGGATCGGGTTCAGCAATTCGAATTCGATACCCTTGGCGATGTAGGCCGGCAGGGCCTTGGCGTACAGGTCAGCCATTTCGTGGTGGGTGGCGCTGTCGGCCACGCCCAGGAAGCCCAGGCCTTCGGCACGCAGGGTGTCCATCAGCAGGCGCGCGGTCACGAACGAGTAGTTTGGCTCACGCTCAACCAGGGTACGGGCGGTCATCACCAGGGCGGTGTTGACGTCGGTCAGGGCCACGCCGTCGTACAGGTTCTTCAGGGTTTCGCGCTGGATCAGGTCACCGTCGACTTCTTCCAGGCCTTCGCAGGCCTCGGTGATGATGGTGTTCAGGCGGCCCAGGTCCAGCGGAGCAAAGCTGCCGTCGGCCAGGGTGATGCGGATCGATGGGTGAGCTTGCACGGCCGATTCTTCAGCCGGGGAGCGCACGGCACGTTCCTTGGAACGGGCGTCACGGTAGATCACGTAGTCGCGTGCCACTTTCTGCTCGCCGGCACGCATCAGGGCCAGTTCGACCTGGTCCTGGATTTCTTCGATGTGGATGGTGCCGCCCGACGGCATGCGACGTTTGAAGGTCGCGGTAACCTGTTCGGTCAGGCGGGCAACGGTGTCGTGGATGCGCGACGAGGCAGCAGCGGTGCCGCCTTCAACTGCAAGAAACGCTTTGGTGATGGCGACGGTGATTTTGTCATCGGTATAAGGAACGACAGTGCCGTTACGCTTGATCACACGCAGTTGGCCAGGTGCAGTGGCGGACAGATCCAGGTTCGAATCAGCGGCCTGCGGCACGGAGCCTTGCGGGTTCTCGCGAGTTGTGTCGGTTTGCATGGGGGGTTGTCTCCACATTCTATATTTATTTGGGCACCATCACGGTGCCCACCGTTCCGTCCTGAAGCACTTACAACAGGCCTGGGCCTGGCATAACAACTTCGGGACAGGAGGAAGGGAGCTATTCGCGCCGCTTCCATGCCGAAGTCTTCGGTTCGGGGCTTGAAAGAGCCCTTGGCCGTATTCCTGCCGGGTGACAGTTGCTCGCTGCAAGCACTGCAACACCCGTACCGTTTTCTGCCAATCGGGCTGGAAAACGGTTGCCATCCGCGTGCGCGGTTTGGGCTTTTAAAAAATGCTTTGGTTCAACCAAACAGGAGCAAGAAAGCGCTTG
Source organism: Pseudomonas edaphica (assembly GCF_005863185.1). Classification (GTDB taxonomy): domain Bacteria; phylum Pseudomonadota; class Gammaproteobacteria; order Pseudomonadales; family Pseudomonadaceae; genus Aquipseudomonas; species Aquipseudomonas edaphica. The sequence goes on along the minus strand of NZ_VBVZ01000180.1, from coordinate 6,679 downwards.
AGTTTCTTGTCTGATTTGTGTTTGGTTTTTTGCTTAAAACCCTACATGTAGGGTTTTTTTAGCGCCGAGGTACAAGATAATGCGTTTTGGGGGGCTTAGCAACGCACTACCTGTGGATAACGCTGTGGGTAAAATGTGTATGAAACGTGGAACACCCGTGTAGGCCGCAGTACTGCTGGATTACGCCGTTTGTCACCGAATATTCCAAGGCAAAAACCGTCTGTTGGTTTTTTGAGGGCGCGAACCCTATCACAAAAAAACGCGATCACCGAATGGATTTCCCGGCTTGTGTTTAAGGGTTGGCCCATGGCTACAATCGGCCTTCATATAGAGGCAGCAGTGTGTTTGCTGCACATGACAATAATGAGAACCGAGGTAGCGCATGGAGCAAGAAGCCTGGCAGATATTGATCGTCGAGGACGACGAGCGACTGGCCGAGTTGACCCGTGATTACCTGGAGAGCAACGGCTTGCAGGTGTCGGTGGAGAGCGACGGCGCCCAGGCGGCGGCGCGCATTGTCGCCGAACAACCGGACCTCGTGATCCTCGACCTGATGCTGCCCGGCGAAGACGGCCTGAGCATCTGCCGCAAAGTCCGCGAGCGCTACGACGGCGTGATCCTGATGCTCACCGCCCGCACCGATGACATGGACCAGGTTCAGGGCCTGGACATGGGCGCCGACGACTATGTGTGCAAACCTGTGCGCCCGCGCTTGTTGCTGGCGCGTATCCAGGCGTTGTTGCGGCGCAGCGAGCCGGCACTACCCGCCGCCGTGGAAAGCCAGCGGCGCCTGCAATTCGGCCCGCTGGTGGTGGACAACGCCCTGCGCGAAGCCTGGCTGCATGACGGCGGCATCGAGCTGACCAGTGCCGAGTTCGACCTGCTGTGGCTGCTGGTGGCGAATGCCGGGCGTATCCTGTCCCGCGAAGAAATCTTTATTGCCTTGCGCGGGATTGGCTACGACGGCCAGGACCGCTCCATTGATGTGCGCATCTCGCGTATTCGACCCAAGATCGGCGACGACCCGATTCACCCGCGCCTGATCAAAACCATTCGCAGCAAAGGCTACTTGTTCGTCCCCGAAGCTGCCGCCGACATGCCGCTGTGAACTCGATCTTCCTGCGCATCTACGGCGGCATGTGCGCGGCGCTGATCCTGGTGGCGTTGCTTGGCGTGCTGGCCCTGCACCTGCTCAATGAAGTGCGCAGCGGCCAGTACCGTGAGCGCCTGGCCCACGGCACCTTTGCGTTGATGGGCGACAACCTGCAACCGATGAGCGCGATCGAGCGCCAGCGCGCCCTGGCGGTGTGGGAGCGCTTGCTCGGCATTCCCCTGGAACTGCGTCCGTTGGCGGACGCGCAGTTGGACCTGACCCAGCGCAACCGCCTGCAACGCGGCCAGGTGCTGGTGGAGCAGACCGGCCCGCATGCCGCGCGCGTGCTGCGCCTGGTCAGTGAACAGTCGCAGCTTGTGCTCACCGGTGAAGTGCAGCAGATCAGCGAGCAGCTGGCGCGTGCGACGATTTACCTGTTGGCTGACGAACTGGTGCGTTTTCCGGTGGCCGAGCAGCCGCAACGCCTGGCGGACATAAAAGAGGCCAAGGGCTTTGGCTTTGAGATGCACCTGATGACGCTGGATCAGGCGGATATGGATGATGACCAGCGCCGCCGGGTTGCGGAAGGCGACACGGTGATGGCCCTGGGCAAGGGCGGCGACTCCATCCGCGTATTCGCCGGCATGGTCGGCACGCCGTGGGTGCTGGAAATCGGCCCCTTGTATCAAATGAACCCGTACCCGCCGCAGTGGCTGATCCTGATCGCGTTGATCAGCCTCACGCTGATCGGTTTGATCGTCTATTTATTGGTGCGCCAGCTTGAGCGCCGCCTCAAAGGCCTGGAGGCGGCGGCCACGCGCATTGCCAAAGGCAACCTGGAAGTGCGCGTACCGGCCCGTGGCGCCGATTCGGTGGGGCGTTTGGCCGCCGCCTTTAATGGCATGGCCGAGCACTTGCAGCAATTGCTGGCGATCCAGCGCGAGCTGGTGCGCGCCGTCTCCCACGAATTGCGCACGCCGGTGGCGCGCCTGCGTTTCGGCCTGGAGATGATCGGCGACGCCGCCACCCCAGAGGCGCGGCGTAAATATATGGACGGCATGGACAGCGATATCCAGGACCTCGACGGCCTGGTCGACGAAATGCTCACCTACGCCCGCCTGGAGCAAGGCGCGCCGGAACTGAATTTCCAGCGGGTAGACCTCAGCGCCTTGCTCGATCAGGTGATCGGCGAATTATCGCCACTGCGCCCGCAGGTCAGTGTTGCCCGTGGCATCTGCCTGTCTTCGGCACACTGGGACGATGCCTGGGTCGACGCCGAGCCGCGCTACTTGCACCGCGCCCTGCAAAATCTGGTGGGCAATGCCATGCGCCATGCCCAGGGCCGGGTGCTGATCAGCTATCAAGTGGGGCAGGTGCGTTGCCGCCTCGATGTGGAAGATGACGGGCCGGGGGTGCCGGAAAGCGCCTGGGAGCGGATTTTCACGCCATTTTTGCGTCTGGACGATAGCCGCACGCGAGCTTCAGGCGGGCATGGCCTGGGTTTGTCGATTGTGCGGCGGATTATCTATTGGCACGGCGGGCGGGCGTTGATCAGCAAGAGCAACAACCTGGGTGGGGCGTGTTTCAGCTTGAGTTGGCCCAGGGATCAGGACAAGACTTAAGACCGCTATCGCAGGCAAGCCAGCTCCCACATTTTGAATGTATGCGCACATCAAAGGTGGGAGCCGGGCTTGCCCGCGATAGCGATCTATCAGGCGCCGACAGCCACCAGACTCAACAACTGCTCCCCCTCCACCGCAAACTGCCCCTCCAACTCAGTGCCATAACACCACTCAGCAGACAGCTCCGTCAGCAACCGCAACCGCACATGGCCTGCCTGCGACCACTCAAGCACCTCGGCGTGCTCAAAGTAGAAACGCTTGTGCACAATCGGATACAGCGCTTTGAACAGGCTCTCCTTGACCGAAAACGTCAGCGTCACCAGCAGGGCATTCTGCTCGCGCGGCCCCAGTGACATGCGCTGCAATTCGTCGGCGGTCAGAATCTCTCCAGCCAAACGTTCCGCTCGCTCCCGTGACAGCAGATTTTCGAGGTCCATCCCCAGCCCGCGCCATTGCGCCTTGTGCCCGACAATGGCCGCCGCGTGCCCGGTGCTGTGGGTAATGGAACCGCTGATATGCCCAGGCCATACCGGCGCACGGTCGTCACCGATGGCCGGTACGCAATCGAGCTGATCAAGCTGTTGCAACGCCGCCCGTGCGCACAGGCGACCGGCAAGGAACTCCGCCTGGCGTTTGGCCACCGAGCGCTGGATGCTGGCCGGAGGCGGCACGGCGCTGCGCTGGAAGTCATCGGCGAGCAACAAGGCCGGGTCGAATCGCGTGCTCAAGAACACCGTGCCCGGCAGCGGGATGGGCAGTGGCCAATGGGCATCGAGCGGGGTGCAACAAGCGGGTAGAGGCGTCATGCGCGGTATTTTGCGTCAGTTGGCGCGCCGGTGGATAGTCCGTAACGGTTCAGGCCTGGTTCAGAGCCCGTTCAGGGGGAGTTCAGGGGCGCCTGCGTAGTCTGGCTTCAACAGCCAAAACGCGTAGAGGTAAGCCCCATGACTGCGATCAAAAAGCTGATTCTCGCCTTGAGCATGCTCGGCGCCACTGCCGGGGTTCAGGCTTCGGACGGTGCGTTTGCCGCTTTCGGCAGCGAGAAAACCAGGAAATCCAGCAACCTGATCCAGCGTGTGAGCTTCGAAGAGGTGGCTGGCCAGGCGGCGCCGTGGGGCCAGTCTTTGGGCATGACCACGCCGCAACCGGCCTACCGCACCGGCTACGAACACCTGACGGGCCAATACAATGGCATTAAACTGCGCCCGCAAGACTTGCAGGGCCGCTATGATATCCCCCTGTCGGACAGTTGAATCGCCTTGGAGAGCCTTATGAAATTGCTGGTCGTGGAAGATGAGGCGCTGCTGCGTCATCACCTGTTCACCCGCCTGACCGACAGCGGCCACGTGGTCGAAGCCGTGGCCAATGCCGAGGAAGCCCTTTACCAGACCGGCCAATTCAACCATGACCTGGCGATTATCGACCTGGGCCTGCCCGGCATGGGCGGCCTGGACCTGATCCGCCAACTGCGCAGCCAGGCCAAGACTTTCCCGATCCTGATCCTCACCGCGCGCGGCAACTGGCAAGACAAGGTCGAAGGCCTGGCTGCCGGTGCCGACGATTACGTGGTCAAGCCGTTCCAGTTCGAAGAGCTGGAGGCGCGCATGAACGCCTTGCTGCGCCGCTCCAGCGGGTTCACCCAGTCGACCATCGTCGCCGGGCCTTTGCTGCTCGACCTCAATCGCAAGCAGGCGTCGCTGGATGAGCAACCGTTGGCGCTGACGGCCTACGAGTACCGGATTCTCGAATACCTGATGCGTCACCATCAGCAGGTGGTCGCCAAAGACCGCTTGATGGAACAGCTCTACCCTGATGACGACGAGCGGGATCCGAACGTGATCGAAGTGTTGGTGGGTCGCCTGCGCCGCAAGCTGGAAGGCCCGGCCGGGTTCAAACCGATCGACACCGTGCGTGGCCTGGGCTACCTGTTCAATGAGCGCTGCCGTTGATTCGCTCGCTACGTGTGCGCTTGATGCTCGCGGCCACCACCCTGGCCGTGCTGTTTATGCTGGGCTTGTTGCCCGCCATGCAAGGCGCGTTCAGCCTGGCGCTGCAGGATTCCATCGAGCAGCGCCTGGCCTCGGATGTCACCACGCTGATTTCCGCCGCGCGGGTCGAAAACAACCGCCTGCTGATGCCTGCGCAGTTGCCGGACGAACGCTTCAACCTCACTGACAGTCGCCTGCTCGGTTACATCTACGACCGTGAGGGGCATCTGGTGTGGCGCTCGCGGGCGACCCAGGAAGAAAACATCAACTACAAGCCGCGCTACGACGGGCGCGGTAATGAATTTGCGCGGATTCGCGAAGCCAATGGCCAGGAGTTTTTCGTGTACGACGTCGAGGTCAAGTTGCTGGGCGGCAAGAGCGCGGCGTTCAGTATCGTGGCGCTGCAACCGGTGCGTGAATACCAACTGACCCTCGAAGGCCTGCAGGAAAACCTCTACCTGGGCTTCGGCGCGGCCTTGCTCGTATTGTTGACGCTGTTGTGGCTGGGCCTGACCTGGGGCCTGCAAGCCTTGCGGCGCTTGAGCCAGGAGCTAGACCAGATCGAAGGCGGCACCCGCGAAAGCCTCACCGAGGAACACCCACGTGAACTGTTGCGCCTGACCGGCTCGCTCAACCGTTTGCTCCACAGCGAACGCGAGCAACGGGCGCGCTACCGCGATTCCCTCGACGACCTGGCCCACAGCCTGAAAACCCCGCTGGCGGTGTTGCAGGGCGTGAGCGAAGACATGGCCCAGCGCCCGGAAGAACGCGGCCAGGCCTGGGTGCTGCAATCGCAGATCGAACGCATGAGCCAGCAGATCGGCTACCAATTGCAGCGCGCCAGCCTGCGTAAAAGTGGCCTGGTGCGGCACCAGGTGCGCCTGGAACCGGTGTTGCAAAGCCTGTGCGACACGTTGGACAAGGTTTACCGCGACAAGCGCGTGACCGTGACCTTTGAATTACCGCCCGAGTGCGATGTGCCGATCGAGAAGGGCGCGCTGCTCGAAATGCTCGGCAACCTGCTGGAAAACGCCTATCGCCTGTGCCTGAGTGAAGTGCGCATCAGCCTGACGGAGAACCTTGAAGGCACTGAGCTGTGCATCGAAGATGACGGCCCTGGCGTACCGCCCGATCAGCGTGCGCGGATTCTGCAAAGGGGCGAGCGGCTGGACCGCCAGCATCCGGGGCAGGGCATTGGCCTGGCGGTGGTCAAGGACATCATTGAAAGCTACAGCGCGCGGTTGACCCTTGGGGATTCGCCTTTGGGTGGCGCGGCGTTCAGGATTCACTTTCCGGCGGCGTGATCTTTATAGGCCGTGCCGGCCTCATCGCAGCATAGGTACCTACACAACCGGTTAACACGAAGTCTGTGGCAGGTGGGCTGTTGTGGCGAGCAGGCTTGTCGAATCGTCGCACCGCCTGCGTTGGGCTGCGAAGCAGACCCAAATCCAGACGCTGAGTTTTTTCAGGAAAATTGCAGTGTTTTTACTGGGGCCGCTTCGCAGCCCAACGCAGGGCAAGCCTGCTCGCCACAGGCGAAAGTAACTGCTTTTAAAAGTTGCGTAGATCGCAGGCAAGCCAGCTCTCACCTTTTTGATTGTGTGAACTCGATCAAACGTGGGAGCCGGGCTTGCCCGCGAGAGGCCCGCCCAAGCACTGCACCTCTAACTCTCCTGTGCCCGGTAAGCCCCCGGCGTCAATCCGGTCCACTTCTTGAACGCCCGATGAAACGCCGACGGCTCAGAAAACCCCAACTGCTCGGCAATTTCCTGTAACGACAAATCCGCCCGCCCCAAGTGGTAAATGGCGATGTCCCGCCGCAACTCATCCTTGAGCGCCTGAAAACTGGTGCCTTCCTCACGCAAATGCCGGCGCAGGGTTTGCGGGCTGATGTGCAGGTGCTGGGCGACGGCCTCCAGGTCCGGCCAGGGCGTGCGGTCGCGGCTGAGCAAGCGGCGCAGCTGGCTGCTTAAACT
>NZ_VBVZ01000017.1 GCF_005863185.1 Pseudomonas edaphica | reverse complement strand
TTTTCCGTTTCGACTGCGCCGGAAGTGGGGCGAATTATAGACAGATATAAAACGCCGTCAATCCCTCATTTCAGTTTTATTCGGCTTTGAGCGTAATACGCGCAAATGCCTTCTTTCCAGCCTGACAAACGTGGGTAGCGCCCAGCTCGTAGATAAAGGTGCGATCGACAACCTCACCATCTATACGCACACCACCGGAACCCAACAGGTCGCGCGCGACCGCGGAGTTCTTAACCAGGCCCACCTTATTAAGTACAGCAGCAATCGGCATCGCCTCAGCCGCAGCCAATTCGATCTCTGGCAGATCATCCGGCAGCTCGCCATCCTTCATGCGGTTACCAGCCGCGCGGTGAGCACTGGCCGCAGCCTCTTCACCATGGAAGCGCGCGACGATCTCTTCCGCCAACTTGATCTTCACGTCACGAGGGTTCGCACCCGCCTCGACTTCAGCGCGCAACGCATTGATCTCATCCATCGAGCGGAAGCTCAACAGCTCGAAATAACGCCACATCAGCGCATCAGGAATCGACACAAGCTTGCCGTACATCACACCCGGCGCTTCCTGGATACCGACGTAGTTACCCAGGGACTTGGACATCTTCTTGACGCCATCCAACCCTTCCAGCAACGGCATGGTCAGAATGCACTGAGCTTCTTGCCCATACGCACGCTGCAGCTCGCGCCCCATCAGCAGGTTGAACTTCTGGTCAGTGCCGCCCAGCTCGACGTCCGCGCGCAATGCCACCGAGTCATAGCCCTGCACCAGCGGGTAGAGGAACTCGTGAATCGCGATCGGCTGATTGGTGGAATAACGCTTATCGAAGTCATCACGCTCAAGCATGCGTGCCACGGTGTATTGGGAAGTCAGGCGAATGAAGTCGGCCGGCCCCATCTGATCCATCCAGGTGGAGTTGAACGCCACCTCGGTCTTGGCCGGATCAAGAATCTTGAACACTTGAGTCTTGTAGGTCTCGGCATTATCGAGAACCTGCTCACGGGTCAGCGGCGGACGCGTTGCGCTTTTGCCGCTCGGATCACCGATCATCCCGGTGAAGTCACCTATAAGGAAGATGACTTGATGCCCCAGCTCCTGGAACTGGCGCAGCTTATTAATAAGCACGGTATGACCCAGGTGCAGATCCGGCGCGGTCGGATCGAAGCCAGCCTTAATACGCAGGGGTTGGCCACGCTTGAGCTTTTCGATCAGCTCGGCCTCGACCAACAGTTCTTCCGCACCACGTTTTATCAGCGCTAGCTGCTCTTCAACCGACTTCATAACAGACCCGCAAGGCTCAGATTCAAAAGGGAACCAACCATACAAGATCAGGGACTAATTACAAGTTTTGTCCCGCGCACGGACACCGTTCAGCAAGCCCAGCGTTCGCGAGCTTGCGCCACAGATGATTTGGTTATATTTTATACAGTTATTTCATCTTCATCATGTCATTCATCTTTTCCATTTCATCTTCAAAGTCAAAATTACCTATGACCACAGAACCGTCTAAAGCGCCGCCGCTTTACCCGAAGACCCACCTGCTCGCCGCAAGTGGTATCGCCGCCCTTCTCAGCCTGGCACTCCTGGTATTCCCTTCCAGTGACGTAGAAGCCAAACGAACATCCCTGAGCCTTGACCTGGAAAGTCCAGTTGAACAACTGACACAAGATCAAGACGCTTCCGACGCACAACAAGCCACAAACGCACCGACAGAATCTCCATTTGCACAGATAGAAACCACCCCGGAAGACACCCGGCAGGCGACTCAGGAGCCGCCTGCGCCAGTCACTCCAAAAAATCCGCTGCACCGCGAAGTGACCGTCGCCAAAGGCGACACCCTTTCAACGCTGTTTGAAAAGGTTGGTCTGCCCGCTGCTACGGTTAATGAGGTGTTGGCCAGCGATAAACAAGCCAAACAATTCACCCAGCTCAAACATGGCCAGAAGCTTGAATTCGAATTGGCTGCCGACGGTCAGCTCAAAAGCCTGCATAGCACTGTCAGCGACCTAGAAAGCATTGCCCTGACTAAAGGCACCAAAGGCTTTGCGTTCAACCGCATCACCACCAAGCCGGTGACGCGCTCCGCCTACGTGCATGGCGTCATCAACAGTTCGCTGTCACAGTCGGCTGCGCGTGCCGGCTTGTCCCACAGCATGACCATGGACATGGCCAGCGTGTTTGGCTACGACATCGACTTCGCCCAGGACATCCGTCAGGGTGACGAATTTGACGTGATTTACGAGCAGAAAGTCGCCAACGGCAAAGTCGTCGGGACCGGTGCGATTCTATCTGCGCGGTTTACCAACCGTGGCAAGACCTACACCGCAGTGCGCTACACCAACAAACAAGGCAACACCAGCTACTACACCGCCGATGGCAACAGCATGCGCAAAGCCTTCATCCGCACGCCGGTGGACTTTGCCCGCATCAGTTCGCGCTTCTCCATGGGCCGCAAGCACCCGATCCTCAACAAGATCCGCGCCCACAAAGGCGTCGACTATGCCGCCCCTCGTGGTACGCCGATCAAGGCCGCCGGTGATGGCAAAGTGTTGCTCGCCGGCCGCCGCGGTGGCTACGGCAATACCGTGATCATCCAGCACGGCAATACCTACCGTACCCTCTATGGCCACATGCAGGGGTTCGCCAAAGGCGTTTCGACCGGCAGCAACGTGAAGCAGGGCCAGGTTATCGGCTATATCGGCACCACCGGCCTGTCCACCGGCCCGCATTTGCACTATGAGTTCCAGGTGAACGGCGTCCACGTCGACCCACTGGGCCAAAAGCTGCCAATGGCCGACCCGATAGCCAAAGCCGAGCGCGCGCGCTTCCTGCAACAAAGCCAGCCATTGATGGCACGCATGGACCAGGAGCGCTCCACCCTGCTGGCCTCGGCGAAGCGCTAAGGTATGGCGCTCTATATAGGTGTGATGTCCGGGACCAGTCTTGATGGCCTGGATATCGCCCTGATCGAACAGAACCCGGCGATCAACTTGATCGGCACGCACTACATCCCCATGCCGGACGATCTGCGCACTGAGCTGTTAAGCCTGTGCGCCAGCGGCCCGGATGAGATCGCCCGTTCGGCGCTCGCCCAGCAACACTGGGTGACACTGGCGGCCAAAGGCATCCATGCCTTACTGGAACAACACGCCCTCAAGCCTCAGGACATACGCGCGATCGGCAGCCACGGCCAGACGATCCGCCATGAACCCGCTCGAGGCTTTACCGTTCAAATCGGCAACCCTGCCCTGCTCACAGAGCTGACGAGCATTACCGTCGTCAGTGATTTCCGCAGCCGCGATGTGGCCGCCGGCGGTCAAGGCGCCCCCTTGGTGCCCGCCTTTCATGAAGCCTTGTTCGGCGAACGTGCCGGCAACCGCGCCGTGCTGAATGTCGGCGGCTTCAGCAATCTCAGCCTGATCGAGACCGACAAGCCCGTAGCTGGCTTCGATTGCGGCCCGGGCAACGTGCTGCTGGATGCGTGGATCCACAATCAGCGTGGCGAGCACTTTGATCGCGATGGCCAATGGGCGGCCGGTGGCCAGGTCGAGCCTGCACTACTCAACGCTCTGCTCAGCGACCCGTTCTTCCTGACCAAAGGCCCGAAAAGCACTGGCCGCGAAGTATTCAACCTGGGATGGCTGCAACACCACCTGGCCAGATTGCCAGCGTTTCAGGCAGAGAATGTGCAAGCGACCCTGCTTGAACTGACCGCGCTGACCATCGTCGAGTCCCTGCAATCCGCACAAACCGACACCGAAACCCTGCTGGTCTGTGGCGGCGGCGCGCATAACGCCACGCTGATGAAGCGCTTGGCAGCGTTGTTGCCGTCCACTCAGGTCAGCAGCACCGCCACTTACGGCGTGGACCCCGATTGGGTTGAAGCCATGGCCTTCGCCTGGCTGGCCCATTGCTGCCTTGAGGGCATCGCCGCCAACCGCCCAAGTGTCACTGGCGCGCGTGGGCTTCGGGTATTAGGCGCGATCTATCCAGCGTAAACCTGCAGGCAGCAAAACGCCGCTTGGCCTATCAAAGCCAAGCGGCGTTTTTTTATTTGCTGAAGATCAGGCTGCTGATCAGATCGAGAACGAAGACCCGCAACCACAGGTCGTGGTGGCATTAGGGTTCTTGATCACGAAACGCGACCCTTCCAGACCTTCCTGATAATCCACCTCGGCACCCGCCAGGTATTGGAAGCTCATCGGGTCCACGACCAGGCTGACGCCCTCGCGCTCGACGATGGTGTCATCGTCGGCCACATCTTCATCGAAGGTAAAACCGTACTGAAACCCTGAACAACCGCCGCCCGTAACGAATACGCGCAGCTTCAAGCGATCATTACCCTCTTCATCGACCAGGCTCTTCACCTTGTGCGCAGCACCGTGGGTGAATTGCAAAGCCGTGGGGGTGAAGGATTCAACGCTCATGCTGATAATCTCCCGGCGTAGCGCCGCCATATGCGTAATGGCGGGCATTATCCGCTTCTCCTAGAAAAGCGGTCAACTATTGTTACGGTATATCAATCTGCGCTGCCGCCATTAAAAACACAAAAGGCCCGATCAACGGGCCTTTTGCTTAACCGCTAAACCGCCTTAAGGCAGCATGCCCGCGTGGGACAGGCCCAGCTTCTCGTCCAGGCCGAAAAGGATGTTCAGGTTCTGCACCGCCTGGCCCGACGCGCCCTTGACCAGGTTATCGATTACCGACAACACCACCACCAAATCGCCATCCTGTGGACGGTGCACGGCAATGCGACATACGTTCGCACCGCGCACGCTACGGGTTTCCGGGTGGCTGCCGGCCGGCATCACATCGACGAACGGTTCATTGGCATAACGCTTTTCGAACAGCGCCTGCAGGTCTACCGAACGGTCGACAACAGTGGCGTAGAGCGTGGAGTGAATGCCACGAATCATCGGCGTCAGGTGCGGCACGAAGGTCAGGCCCACGTCTTTACCGGCCGCGCGGCGCAGCCCCTGGCGAATTTCCGGCAAGTGACGATGCCCTTTAACCGCGTAGGCCTTCATGCTTTCCGACGTCTCGGAGTACAGCGAACCTACAGCTGCACCACGGCCGGCGCCACTCACACCCGACTTGCAGTCGGCGATCAAGCGCGAAGTGTCGGCCAGACCCGCTTCCAGCAACGGCAGGAACCCCAGCTGCGTTGCGGTCGGATAGCAACCTGGCACAGCAATCAGGCGTGCTTGCTTGATTTGCTCACGATTGACTTCCGGCAGACCGTACACCGCCTCTTCCAGCAACTCAGGCGCGCCGTGTGGCTGGCCGTACCACTTGGCCCACTCATCGGCGTCCTGCAAGCGGAAGTCGGCTGACAGGTCGATGACCTTGGTACCCGCCGCCAGCAATTCGCCGGCCAGTGCATGCGCAACCCCGTGAGGCGTGGCGAAGAACACCACATCGCACGCGCCCAGGGTCTTGATGTCCGGCACGCTGAACGCCAGGCCGTCATAGTGGCCTCGCAGGTTCGGGTACATATCGGCCACGGCCAACCCGGCCTCGGATCGGGAAGTGATGACCACCACCTCAGCTTGCGGATGCTGAGCCAACAGACGCAGCAATTCGACACCGGTGTAACCCGTGCCGCCGACGATACCGACCTTGACCATAAACCTGCCCTCAACGAACCCACTGGAAAGCCGTCGATAATAGGGGCCGTATCGTCCTGCGACAACCGTCAACGTGACGTACAGGCGCATGAGCCACTACTATCTTCAGTTACCGTGAACCTGGGAATAACTAGAAATGCTCTATCTATGGATCAAAGCCTTCCATATCGTCAGTATCGTCTGCTGGTTTGCCGGGCTGTTTTACCTGCCACGCCTGTTCGTCTACCACGCGCAAAGTGAGGACACCGTCAGCAAAGAACGCTTCAGCGTCATGGAGCGCAAGCTGTACCGCGGCATCATGGGGCCGGCAATGATCGCTACCCTGATATTCGGCGGCTGGCTGATCTACCTGAACCCGGCCATTTTTCAATCCGGTGCCTGGATCCACGCCAAACTTACCCTGGTGGTGCTGCTGATCGGCTACCACCATATGTGCGGCGCCCAAGTAAAACGTTTCGCCCGTGGCGAAAATACCCGCAGCCATGTCTTTTATCGCTGGTTCAATGAAGTGCCGGTTCTGATATTGCTGGCTATCGTAATTTTGGTCGTGGTCAAACCGTTCTAATTTCAATTACTCGGGGAACCTCCAATGTCACTGCCCGCTTCGCTCGAACAACGTCTGCGCCTACCCGTGGTGGCTGCGCCGATGTTTCTGATTTCCAACCCGCAACTCGTGCTGGCGTGCTGTCGCAATGGCGTGGTTGGGAGTTTCCCGGCACTTAACCAGCGCGAAAGCAGCGGTTTCAAGGCCTGGCTGGAGGAAATCGAAGCGGGCCTGGCACAGCTGGACAACCCCGCGCCCTATGCCGTCAACCTGATCGTGCATAACAGCAACCCAAGGCTTGAGGCCGACCTGGCGATCTGCGTCGAGCACAAGGTGCCGATCGTCATCACCAGCCTGGGCGCGGTCAAGGAGCTGGTGGATGCGGTCCACAGCTACGGTGGCCTGGTGTTTCACGACGTCACCACCCGCCGACATGCCGAGAAAGCCGCAGAAGCCGGTGTTGACGGCCTGATCGCCGTGGCAGCGGGCGCCGGTGGCCATGCCGGTACCTGGAGCCCGTTCGCGCTGATCGCCGAGATTCGCCAGTTCTTTGATAAAACCCTGCTGTTGGCCGGCTGCCTCAACCATGGGCATGAGATACTCGCAGCCCAACTGCTGGGCGCAGACCTGGCGTATTTCGGCACGCGCTTTATCGGCACCACCGAAAGCCACGCCCCGGACGCCTATAAAGAGATGCTGCTCACATCGCGCGCCGCCGACATCGTGCACACTCCTGCGGTGTCCGGCGTACCCGCAAGCTTCATGCGCCAGAGTTTGGAAAACGCCGGTTTCGACCTCGCCGCCCTGCAGGGCAAAGGCGAAGTCAACTTCGGCTCCAAGCTCAAGCCGTTAAGCGATGAGGCCAAGGCCTGGAAAACCGTATGGTCAGCCGGCCAAGGTGTAGGCCAGATTGATGATTTGCCCAGCGTCGATGAACTGATTGCCCGCCTGGATGCCGAATACCGCAAGGCACGCGAGAAGGCAGCGCAGTTGCGCTGGCCCCGTTAAACTCAATAGCAGGCCTGCCCATGTGTGCAGGCCTGCAAACCCCCTCCCTGAACAAGTGACAAGGATGCCCGCATGAGCGACAGCCGTTTCAAGATTGTGTTTGACGGAGCCCTGCTCCCGGGTGTCGAAAGCACCACCGCCAAGCTGAACCTCGCCGAGCTGTTCAAAAGTGATGTGGCAGCCATCGAAAAGCTTTTCACCGGCCGCCCGGTCGCACTCAAGCGCGACCTTTCCCGTGCCGATGCCGAAACCTACCTTACAGCGCTGAAAAACGCCGGCATCGATGCCCGTATCGAAGCCGAGCAGCCGGTAACCTTCAACCTGGCCGAAACCCACGAAACCGACGCCAGCACTGCAGACTTCTCGCGCCCTGCGGCTTCGCCCTATGCACCACCGCGTGCTGCCGTGGGTGAGTACACCGAGGAATACTCAACCCTTAAAGTGTTCACCATCCACGGTCGCATCGGCCGCTTGCGTTATCTGGCCTGGACACTGGTATTGACCCTGGCGCTGTTGGTGGCCGGTGGCATCATCAGTACCGCGAGCTTTGCCGTCGCAACCGCCTCGCCGACTGCCGGCACCATCCTCGGGGTGCTGCTGGGCTTGGCCTTGTTTGTTGCACTGGTGTGGGTGAGCGTGCAAATCGGTGTGCAACGCCTGCACGACCTGGGCTGGTCCGGCTGGCTGTACTTCCTCAACCTTGTGCCAGTGGTCAACAGCATCTTCCCAATCTTGCTGCTGGTATTGCCGGGCAATGCAGGCGCCAACCAATATGGCCCACCGCCGCCGCGCAACTCCACGGCAGTCAAAGTGTTGGCGACCCTGTGGCTGGCGTTTATTCCGGTGATGCTCGCCATTGTGGTGACGCTGGGCATGAACGGCTACCTGAACCAACTCGAAGCCAATATGGACAGCAGCTACGAAAGCAGCTCCATCACCGCCGATGACGCCACCGATCAAAGCGTCACCGTAGATGAAGAAGAAAGCGTGCAAAGTGCTGAGGACGCAGCCGAACCTGTAGACTCTCCAGAACAGTGAAGAAACGCCCCGCCGCCTGTGATGCCTCTGTCACAGGCTCGGCGGCGTTGCGATGGAGAAAGGCATGGCCCGTTACGCTCTGATCACCGGCGCCTCCAGTGGCATCGGCCTGGCTTTGGCCGAAGCACTGGCCCGTCGCGGCCGCAGCTTGATTCTGGTGGCCCGCCAGCGTGATCAGTTGGAAAGCATTGCAATTGAATTGACTCAGCGCTTCGGCGTCGAGGTGCTGTTTCGTGCCTGCGACCTGGGCGAACCCCTGCGTTTGTCCGGGTTCCTGCTGGAACTTGAAGAAGGCGAGCGGCAGATCGACCTGCTGGTCAACTGTGCCGGCATGGGCACCAGCGGGCCGTTCCTTGCCCAGGACTGGATGACCGAGCAGGACCTGATCGAAGTCAACATCCTGGCCCTCACCCGCATGTGCCACGCCCTAGGCAACGCCATGGCGCTGCATGGCGGCGGGCAGATTCTCAACGTGGCCTCGGTCGCAGCCTTCCAGCCCGGCCCCTGGATGAGCAGCTATTACGCCAGCAAGGCGTATGTGCTGCACTTCTCCGAAGGCTTGCGCGAAGAGTTGAAGACCTGCGGTATCAAGGTCTCGGTGCTGTGTCCCGGCCCCACGCGCACGGCATTTTTCGGCACCGCGCAAATGGACACCGCCAAGCTCGACCGCAGCGGTCAACTGATGAGCCCGGAAGAAGTGGCGCTCTACACCGTGCGCGCGCTGGAAAAGAACAAAGCCATCATTATTCCCGGGCGACGCAACCGCTGGCTGGCCTTCAGCCCGCGCTTGAGCCCACGCTGGCTGACCCGCAAGATTGCCGGCGCCATCAACAAGGCCTATTGCCCGCGCTGACGGCCTCGGTACACTCGTTCTACACTTTCATAATGGAGAAACAGCTGTGGATACTCTGTTCACCAAGATCATCAACAGAGAAATACCTGCGAAGATCATCTATGAAGATGACCAAGTCCTCGCCTTCCACGATATTGCCCCAATGGCACCCGTGCATTTTCTGGTCATTCCGAAAAAGCCGATCCGTACCCTCAACGACCTCACCGAAGAAGACAAAGCCCTCGCTGGCCATATTCTGTTCACCGCTCAACGGCTGGCCGTAGAGCAAGGCTGCGAGAAGGGCTTTCGCGTGGTGATGAACTGCAACGAGGATGGCGGGCAGACTGTTTATCACATCCATATGCACGTGCTGGGTCAGCGCCAGATGAACTGGCCGCCGGGCTGATTGTTGCGGGGAGTTTGCGACGGCTACGCCGTCGGGCGGGAGCAAGCTCCCTCGCCACAGGGGCAAATTGACACAGCGCAAACGCATCGCCTTCTCTTGCGGTAAACTGGCCGCCGAGATTCTTCCCGGAGGTCAGCATGACTACCCAACGTCACTACTCGCCGATTGACCGTCTGTTGCTGCAAGCCGACATGGCCATGCGCACACTGCTGCCCTTCAGCGGCCAACCGTACCGGCCTTCGCCCGCCATCGTGCAGCCCGACGCGCAGATGAGCGAGACCGACACCCGCCACGTCGCCGGCCTGATGCGCATCAACCACACCGGTGAAGTCTGTGCCCAGGCGCTGTATCAAGGCCAGGCGCTGACCGCCAAGCTGCCGCAAGTACGCGCAGCGATGGAACATGCGGCCGAAGAAGAAATCGACCACCTGGCCTGGTGCGAGCAGCGCATTCGCCAGCTCGGTAGCCATCCCAGCGTGCTCAACCCACTGTTTTATGGTTTGTCGTTCGGTATCGGCGCCGCTGCCGGCCTGATCAGCGACAAGGTCAGCCTCGGTTTTGTGGCTGCGACCGAGCATCAGGTGTGCAAACACCTGGATGAACACCTGGAACAACTGCCGGCCGAAGACGAAAAGTCGCGGGCGATTCTTGAACAGATGCGCATTGATGAAGAACACCACGCAGAAAGCGCACTGGATGCAGGCGGCTTCCGCTTCCCGGCGCCCGTGAGGTTTGGCATGAGCGTACTGGCCAAGGTCATGACCAAAAGCACCTATCGAATTTAAACAATGCCGCACAAAAAAGGGCGCCCTCAACAGGCGCCCTTTTCTATTGTCGACTGGCAATCAACCCAGCTCGATAATCTCGTAATCATGG
Source organism: Pseudomonas edaphica (assembly GCF_005863185.1). GTDB lineage: Bacteria > Pseudomonadota > Gammaproteobacteria > Pseudomonadales > Pseudomonadaceae > Aquipseudomonas > Aquipseudomonas edaphica. Next base: position 13,609 of record NZ_VBVZ01000017.1, on the reverse strand, counting down.
GTGATGGCCACGCCGGCCGCGCCAAGCATGATCGATGCAGAGCAATACTTCTCGGCCGACAGCTCGATGGCACGCTTGACCTGAGCTTCCTTCAACGCCCGGCCCTTGACCACGAAATGCATGTGGATCTTGGTAAACACCTTGGGGTCTTCAGTGGCCCGCTCCGCTTCCAGGAAGGCTTCGCAGCTTTCGACGGCCTGGCGGGACTTCTTCAAGATGCTGACCACGTCGAAATTGCTGCAACCGCCAACACCGAGCAGGAGCATTTCCATCGGGCGTACACCCAGGTTACGGCCACCGGCGTCCGGCGGGCCGTCCATAACTACCACATGGCCACTGCCCGACTCACCGAGGAACATGGCCTCGCCCGCCCATTGGATGCGTGCCTTCATCGCCCAGACTCCACTGCTAAAAAAGGGTCGCCAGCTTAGCACAGGGTCTTGAACCCGCAGCGCCCGGTATGAAAACGATCAATGACAACGTTTGCCCGCTAAATTCCTTAATCGAGGCAGAATGTGTCTGTTAAGCTGGCGCCAATTCAATGGCGCATTGCCATCCTTTGTACAGCGTGTATCAATGCCATTACCGCTGGATAAAAATAATTCCAACCACACCGTGCAGTCTTTTCGGGATACAACCATGGTTGCTCTTGCTCCCACACCCAAGATCAAGAACCTCGACAAATTGTTGATGCATTGCCTGCGCCGGCGTTACCCGGCCAAGCACAACATCATTTGCGCAGGCGAACGCTCCGAGACGCTGTTCTTCATTATCAAGGGCTCGGTCACCATCCTGATTGAAGATGAAGACGGCCGCGAGATGATCATCGCGTACCTCAATACCGGGGATTTCTTCGGTGAGCTGGGGCTGTTTGAACAAGCGGGCAAAGAGCAGGAGCGCAGTGCCTGGGTGCGGGCCAAGGTTGAGTGTGAAGTCGCCGAGATCAGCTATGCCAAGTTTCGCGAACTGGCCCAACATGATCCCGACATTCTCTACGCCTTAAGCGGTCAGATTGCCCAGCGCTTGCGCGACACCACGCGCAAAGTGGGTGACCTGGCGTTCTTTGATGTCACCGGCCGCGTAGCCCGTTGCCTGCTGGAACTGTGCAAACAGCCCGACGCCATGACCCACCCCGACGGCATGCAGATCAAGGTCACGCGCCAGGAGATCGGACGCATCGTCGGGTGCTCGCGGGAAATGGTCGGTCGTGTGCTCAAGGACCTGGAAGAACGCAACCTGGTACACGTCAAAGGCAAGACGATGGTGGTGTTCGGTACGCGTTAAGCCGGCAGGAATCCGGCCAGCATCTGACGGTACAACGCGTCCAGTCGGGTGATGGCATCCGGTGCGGGAAAGGCTTCGTGCAACGCGATATGGCTGTCGGCACGCACCCGCTGATCGAGGCCGCAGGCCTCATTGAAACGATTGACCGCCGCAATCAGCTCATCGCGGTCGTTATCCAGCAACAATGCACCGTGCACCAAACCTACCGGGCGGCCGCCACTTTGTCGCCAGCGCTGGGCAGTGCCGACCATCTTGCGGCCGTTGAGGTTGACGTTATAGCGACCGTCGCAGAAGGCGCCGTCGATTTCGCCAACAGAAGCGTCACCGCCCAACTCAATCAGCAAATCACAGATCGGCTGGCACAAACGCTGATAACCGGTTTCGATGCGGCCTTGATCACCTTCGCTGCGTGGCGGCGCGTAAACCAGCGCGATATTGACCGTGGCGGCCGACTGCGGCACCGGCTCTCCGCCGGTCTCGCGCAGTAGCACCGGCCAACCGGCAGCAGCCGAAACCTGGCTGGCCGCGTCAAAAGCCGGCAAGCGGCTCAAACGGCGCGGCATCACCAAAGCCTGGTCATTTGGCTGCCAGAACAGTAGCCCGAATTCCTGTTCACCGGCGCAAACGGCCGCGAGCAAGTCTTGCTCGGCGGCAAGCCCTGCTTCAACTGTCATCGACACCGGCTCGATCATCGGACACCTACTTCTCTAAATAGACACAAATCAAATGTGGGATCTGGCTTGCCTGCTCCCACACAAGCCAGCTCCCACATGTTTACCGTATTTCAAATCAGTCGAGGGTCGAACCACTCACCGCTACGCCACGCTCCGGAAAGAACAGACGCTGCAATTCCGCACCTGGGTTCTCGGCGCGCATAAATGTCTCACCCACCAGGAACGAAAACACACCGCTGATTTCCATCAGCTCTACGTCGGCGCGGTTGACGATGCCGCTCTCGGTAATCACCAACCGATCACGCGGAATACGCGGCAACAGGTCGAGGGTATTTTCCAGGCTGACTTCAAAGGTGTGCAGGTTACGGTTATTAACCCCCACCAACGGCGTGTCGAGGGTTTTCAGCGCGCGCTCCAGCTCATCGCCATCGTGCACTTCTACCAGTACGTCCAGGCCTACGCTTTTGGCCACGGCCGCCAGCTCGGCCATCTTCACGTCGTCCAGCGCGGAGACGATCAGCAGCACGCAATCGGCGCCCAAGGCGCGGGCTTCGACGATCTGGTACGGGTCAACCATGAAGTCCTTGCGGATCACCGGCAACTTGCACGCGGCGCGGGCCTGTTGCAGGAACAGGTCGGAACCCTGGAAGAAGTCGATATCGGTCAACACGGACAGGCAGGTTGCGCCGCCCTTCTCATAGCTCTTGGCAATGTCTTCAGGAATGAAAACTTCGCGAATCACGCCTTTGCTGGGCGAAGCTTTTTTGATCTCGGCAATCACGGCAGGCTGTTTTTCCTTCGCCTGCTTGATCAGCGCAGCGGCAAAACCACGCGGCGCGTCGGCGCTTTTTGCCAAGCCCTCCAGCTCAGCCAGGCTCACACGGGCACGGCGCTCGGCCACCTCTTCAGCCTTGCGCGCGAGGATTTTTTCCAGAACGGTCGGGACACTCATCCTTCATTCTCCATTTTGAACACAGCGGTAAAGGCTCCCAGTTCTTCGAGCTTTTCGCGAGCCAGACCGGTGTGCAACGCATCGTGGGCCAAGGCGACACCTTCCTTAAGACTATAGGCGTGGTCCGCCGCGTAAAGTGCCGCGCCAGCATTCAGAACAATCATTTCTGCGGCTTTCTGGCCGTTTTCTGTCTTACGGCGCCCCAAGGCATCACGGATCAACTCCAGCGAGGCCGCCGGGCTTTCCACCGACAGGCCATGCAAGCTTTGGCTTCTCATGCCGAGGTCTTCGGGCTCGACCCAATATTCGCTGACCTGGTCATTCTTCAGCTCCGCCACGAAGGTCGGTGCCGCCAGGCTGAATTCGTCCAGGCCATCCTTGGAATGCACCACCAGCACGTGCTTGCTGCCCAGACGCTGCAACACTTCGGCCAACGGCCGGCACAGCGCCTGGCTGAACACACCGACCACCTGATGTTTCACGCCAGCCGGATTCGTAAGCGGGCCGAGCATGTTGAACAGGGTGCGCAGGCCAAGGTCCTTGCGCGGGCCGGCGGCGTGTTTCATGGCGCCGTGGTGGGACTGGGCAAACATGAAGCCAATGCCCACGCTGTCGATGCAGCGCGCCACTTGCACCGGCGTCAGGTTCAGATAAATACCAGCCGCCTCCAGCAAGTCGGCGCTGCCGCTTTTGCCCGACACCGCACGGTTACCGTGCTTGGCCACGGTGCAACCGGCTGCCGCCACCACAAAGGAGGAAGCCGTCGACACGTTGAAAATATTCGCACCGTCGCCTCCGGTGCCGACCACATCGACCACGCCGTCGAGGGTCTTGAGCTCAACCTTGTCGACCAGCTCACGCATCACTGACACGGCGCCGACGATTTCGTCGATGCTCTCGCTCTTCATGCGCATCGCCATCATGAACGCGCCGATCTGCGCGTCAGTGCATTGGCCAGTCATGATCTCGCGCATCACATCGCTCATTTCAGCGGTGCTCAGGTCCAGATGGCCGACGATACGGCTCAGGGCAGTCTTGATATCCATGGAAAGTCCTTAGCGCGTGCCGCCGCTCTGCTTGAGAAAGTTGGCGAACAGCTCGTAGCCCTGCTCGGTCAGGATTGATTCGGGGTGAAATTGCACCCCTTCGATATTCAGTGTCTTGTGACGCAGGCCCATGATCTCGTCGACCGAGCCGTCTTCCAACTGAGTCCAGGCGGTCAGCTCCAGGCACTCGGGCAGGGTTTCACGCTTGACCACCAGCGAGTGGTAGCGAGTGACTGTCACCGGTAGGTTGAGGCCGTGGAATACGCCGAGGTCTTTATGGAACACCGGGCTGGTTTTGCCATGCATCACTTGGCGCGCACGCACCACGTCACCACCAAACGCCTGGCCGATGGACTGGTGACCCAGGCACACGCCCAGGATCGGCAATTTACCGGCGAAATACTGGATGGCTTCGAGGGAGATGCCCGCTTCGGTCGGCGTGCACGGGCCAGGCGAAACCACGATGCGCTCCGGGTTCAGGGCGGCGATTTCGGCGACCGTCAGTTCGTCGTTGCGCACCACCTTAACCTCGGCACCCAGCTCGCCCAGGTACTGCACAACGTTGTAGGTAAAGGAATCGTAGTTATCAATCATCAGCAACATGTGGGTTCAAACCTCTTGAATTCACTGATTTCGAATGACCGCCTTCCAAGAGAGTGTCCCGCTGCCAGACGCACGTTCCGGTTGCCGGGGTGAGCCGGCAAGGGGCGTCAAACAAAGGGTGAAGAAGGCAAATCGGTACAGGTCCGGCCGAGCCGGCAGAGAAAAATGTCAGGCGCGCCAACGCCAACGGGCGTGTGCCTTGACTACTCGCATCAAGAGTTTGCTGATGATCAACACGGGGAGGGTCTCATTCATACGTTCAGGCACAGTAACGTAGCCTCGCCAGCGGTGCAATATGGAGCAGCGATTCCGGGAGTCACCACCGAGTATTTGTAAGAAAAAACTGTTTTCTTCGAATAAAACCCTCACTACATTGCTAGTGTTTCGCTTCCGACACAAAAACAACTAAATGGAATTTCGCATGCTCAGACCACCGTTTTTTGCGCCCCTTGCCGGCTGCCTCCTGTCACTGGCCTGCGCGCAGGCGTTTGCAGCACCTTCACCTTACTCAACCATGGTCGTGTTCGGCGACAGCCTGGCCGACGCCGGCCAGTTCCCCGATGGCTCGGCCGGCGCCACCTTGCGCTTTACCAACCGCACCGGGCCGACATTCCAGGGCGATTATGGCCTGGTGTCATCTACGCTTTTGGGCGGCAAGCTGGGCGTGGCACCCAACGACCTGAACGCCTCAACCTCGCCGGTACGTGCCGCCCAAGGTTTGCCGGATGGTAATAACTGGGCGGTCGGCGGCTACCGTACCGACAATATCCTGGACTCCATCACCTCGGTCTCCAATGCGGCGATCCCGCCCGGCAACGCCGGTGGTGGCACCGTACTGCGCAGCCGTCAGGGTTATCTGCCGGCCAACGGCGGGCGGGCTGACCCGAACGCGTTGTATTTCCTATCCGGTGGCGGCAATGACTTTCTGCAAGGACGCGTCCTCAGCCCGGGCCAGGCCGTGGCCGCCGGCGGGCGCCTGGCCGACAGCGCCCAAGCCCTGCAACAGGCCGGCGCGCGCTACATCATGGTGTGGATGCTGCCCGACCTGGGCTTGACACCCGCCATCAACGGCACGCCCGCGCAAGGCGCCAGCTCGGCCCTGAGCAGCATTTTCAACCAGGCGCTGGTGCAGCGCCTGTCGCAGATCGACGCCCAGGTCATCCCGCTGAACATCCCGTTACTGCTCAATGAAACCTTCGCCAACCCTGCGCGCTTTGGCCTGGCCACCGGGCAAAACCTCACAGGCACCTGCTTCAGCGGCAACGGCTGCACCGCCAACCCGGTGTATGGCATTGGCGGCGCCACCCCGGACCCGACCAAGCTGATCTATAACGACTCGGTGCACCCCACCATCGCCGGGCAACAGTTGATCGCCGACTACGCCTACTCGCTGCTCGCCGCGCCGTGGGAAGTGACCTTGCTGCCGGAGATGGCCCAGGGCACCTTGCGCGCCCACCAGGATGAGCTGCGCAACCAGTGGCAAGCCGACAATGGCAACTGGCAGGCCGTCGGCCAATGGCGCGCGATTGTCGCCGGTGGTGGCCAGCATTTGGACTTTGATGATCAACGCAGTTCGGCCAGCGGCGACGGCAGTGGCTACAACGTGAACGTCGGCGGCAGCTATCGCCTCGACGAAAACTGGCGCGTCGGCGTGGCCGCCGGCTTGTATCGCCAGACACTCGAAGCCGGCGCCCGCGATTCGGACTACAAGCTCAACAGCTACATGGGCACGGCCTTTGCGCAATATCAGCAAAACCATTGGTGGGCCGATGCGGCGTTGACCGGCGGCAAGCTGGACTTCGACAGCCTCAAGCGCAAGTTCGCCCTGGGCGTCAGCGAAGGCGCCGAAAAAGGCGACACCGATGGCTGGCTCTGGGCCTTGAGCGGCCGTTTGGGTTATGACATTGCCGGCGCCGGCAGCGACTGGCATTTGTCACCGTTCATCAGCGCGGACTATTCGCGGGTCGAAGTCGATGGTTATTCGGAAAAGGACAACCGCTCCACCGCGCTGACCTTCGATGACCAGCAACGCGACTCCAAACGCCTGGGCGTCGGCCTGCAGGGCAGCTACCGGATTACGCCGCAAACCCAAGTGTTTGGCGAAGTGGCCCACGAGCATGAGTTCGAAAACGACACCCAGAAGGTAAAGATGTCGCTCAACAGCGTGCCAGGCATCGACTTCAAGCTGGACGGCTACACGCCGCGCAGCAATTCGGACCGATTGAGTCTGGGGGTCAGCCACAAGCTGACTCAGGAGCTGGCGCTACGGGCGGCGTATAACGTGAGGAAGGATGACAGCTTTACCCAGCAAGGCGTCAGTGTGGGGGTGAGTCTGGATTTCTAAGCGGATCTTAAACGCCCCACAAAACAACTGTGGGAGCTGGCTTGCCTGCTCCCACAGGTTATCCAATGTCTGACTTTAGCTTTGCGGCGTTTGCTCTGCCAACGCCACCGCCCGGAACATCGCGCGGCGTTTGTTCAGGGTTTCTTCCCATTCCAGGGCCGGCACCGAGTCAGCCACAATCCCGCCACCCGCCTGCACATGCAGCTCGCCGTCCTTGATCACGGCGGTGCGGATCGCAATCGCAGTGTCCATATTGCCGTTCCAGGCGAAATATCCCACGGCGCCGCCATACACACCACGCTTGACCGGCTCCAGTTCGTCGATGATCTCCATCGCGCGAATCTTCGGCGCGCCCGACAAAGTGCCCGCCGGCAGAATCGCCCGCAGTGCGTCCATCGCGGTCAACCCGGCTTTCAGCTCGCCGGTGACGTTGGACACAATGTGCATCACGTTGGAATACCGCTCGATGACCATCTTCTCGGTGAGCTTCACCGAACCGATTTCCGAAACCCGCCCGGTGTCGTTGCGGCCCAGGTCGATCAGCATCAAGTGTTCGGCAATTTCCTTGTCGTCACTCAGCAGGTCTTCTTCCAGCGCCAGGTCGGCCTCTTCGGTCGCGCCACGCGGGCGTGTGCCGGCTATCGGGCGCACGGTGATCAGGTTGTCTTCGACCCGCACCAGCACTTCCGGCGAGCTACCCACCACGTGGAAGTCGCCGAAGTTGAAGAAGTACATGTACGGCGTCGGGTTGAAGCACCGCAGCGCGCGGTACAGATCAATTGGCGCCGCCTTGAAGTCGATGGACATGCGTTGCGACGGCACTACCTGCATGCAGTCACCGGCAAGGATGTATTCCTTGATGGTGTCGACCGCGCGCTCGTAGTCATCCTGGGTAAAGCTTGAACGAAAGATCGGGTCGGCGGCCGGCGGACGGCTGAGGTCCAGGCCACGGCGTGGGGTGATCGGCTGACGCAGTTTCTCCAGCAATGCCTCAAGGCTAGCCTGGCCTTGCTCGAAGGCATCGGCCTGGGACGGGTCGGCGAGGACAATCGCGTGCATCTTGCCGGCGAGGTTGTCGAACACCACCACCGCGTCGGAGACCATCAGCAGAATGTCCGGCACGCCCAGCGGGTCCGGGTTCGGGCATTTGCCCAGGCGTTTTTCTACGTAGCGCACGCAGTCGTAGCCGAAATACCCCACCAGGCCACCGTTGAAACGCGGCAGGCCGGGAATGGTCGGCACGTTGTAGCGCGCCTTGAAGGTTTCGACGAACGCCAGCGGGTCTTCCACGTCATGGCTTTCGATCTCGACGCCATCATGGGTGATGCTCACATGGTGGTCATGCACACGCAGCACGGTGCGGCACGGCAGGCCGATGATCGAGTAACGGCCCCACTTCTCGCCGCCCTGCACCGATTCGAGCAGGTAGGAATTGGGCTTGTCGGCCAGTTTGAGGTAGATCGACAGCGGCGTATCGAAGTCAGCCAGGGTTTCGCAGGCCATGGGGATACGGTTATAGCCGGCAGTGGCCAAACGCAGGAATTCTTCGCGGATCATGAGGTGCCTCGTGGCTTGAGGGTCAAACGGTCAGGTGTGCAAACGTGCCGCAACGCGGCCAGGATCAGTCAGGCGCGCCAACGCCAGCGGGCCAGGGCCTTGATGACTTTCATCCAGAGTTTGCGAGTGACCACCACGATGGAATTTCCAGAAGGGGTTGATTCGATGTCGGGCAACGTTATCTCAGCGCCCGCTCCCAAGCAACCGGGGATTAGCAGTCGCAGATCATCAATGACCAGCGCCGGCGATTCTTCGGCGATCGGCCGGCCATGGTTGTAGCCGTAGCTCAGCGCCACACACTGCACGCCAGCGGCTTTGGCGGCCAGCACATCACTGCGCGAATCGCCGACAAACAACGATTGCGAGGCCGGGATATTGGCCATTTTCATTACGAAGAACAGCGCCGCCGGGTCAGGCTTTTTCTGCGGCAAGGTGTCGCCGCCGATGATCCAGCGGAAATACCGGCCGATTTTCATCTGGTCCAACAGCGGCGCGACAAAGCGCTCCGGCTTGTTGGTGATCAGCGCCATCTCCACGCCTTGCTTGTGCAGCCACTTGAGCGTATCGCGCACGCCGGGGTAAACCACGGTGAGCTCATGGCTGCTTTCATAGGCAACATTGAAGAGTTCCAGGGCGTGCTCGGCCTCAACCTCATCCACACCTTCGGCATCAATATGGTTGGCCAAGGCCCGGCGCACCAGCATCTGCGCGCCGTTGCCGACCCACTCACGCACCGCCTCGATGCCCGCCGGCTTTCGCCCCAGCTTGAGCAGCATCTCGTCCACCGCCGCCGCCAGGTCTGGCACCGAATCGATCAACGTACCGTCCAGATCGAACATCACCAGCCGTGGCAGTTTGCCGGGGAACAACTGCTCAAAACCGCTCATGGACGCGCCAGCGCCAGTTCGGCCCGCATCTTGTCGATGACTTCCTGGTAGTTGGGGGCGTTGAAGATCGCCGAGCCAGCCACAAAGGTGTCAGCGCCAGCGGCGGCGATTTCGCGAATATTGTTGACGTTGACCCCACCGTCGATTTCCAGGCGGATATCACGGCCCGACGCATCGATCAGCGCACGGGCTTCGCGCAGCTTGTTCAGCGTGCCGGGGATGAACTTCTGCCCGCCGAAGCCCGGGTTGACGCTCATCAGCAAGACCATGTCGACCTTGTCCATCACGTACTCCAGCACGCTCAACGGCGTGGCCGGGTTGAACACCAGGCCGGCCTTGCAACCGCCTTCGCGGATCAGTTGCAGGGTGCGGTCGACGTGCAGCGTGGCTTCCGGGTGGAAGGTGATGTAGGTGGCACCGGCCTCGATGAAGTCACCGACGATGCGATCCACCGGGCTGACCATCAAGTGCGCATCGATCGGCGCAGTGATGCCGTACTTGCGCAGTGCCGCGCAGACCATCGGGCCGATAGTCAGGTTGGGCACATAGTGGTTGTCCATGACATCGAAGTGCACGAAGTCGGCACCGGCGGCCAATACCTTGTCCACTTCCTCACCCAGGCGGGCGAAGTCGGCGGAGAGAATCGATGGAGCGATAACGAAGGGCTGCATGACGCACCTTTTTGAGCTAAATCACGATGGCGCGCATTGTATACCTCATGCTTTACCCAGCACACCGTGACCTAACTCAATGGTCAGTAAGCCGCCCGGTAGATTTTCTCGATATCCGCCGCGCTGAGCTTGCGCGGGTTGTTGCGCATCAGGCGTTCAATGCCCGCGGCTTCCGTCGCCATGGCGGGGATCGCGTCTTCCGGCACACCAAAGCTGCGCAGCCCTGCCGGGATTTCCACGGCGGCACATAGCCGCGTCATCGCCTCGACCGCCTGATCGGCGGCGTCGTTGACGCTGAGCCCGGCGGTATTCACGCCCATGGCTTGGGCAATGTCCTGCATGCGCTCCACGCAGGCCAGTTTGTTCCAGTGCATCACGTAGGGCAGCAACAGCGCATTGCTCACGCCGTGAGCAATATTGAATCGCCCGCCCAGCGGGTACGCCAAGGCATGCACTGCACCGACGCCAGCATTGCCGAACGCCATGCCGGCCATCAGGCTGGCGGTGGCCATATCATCGCGGGCCTGCAGGTTGGCAGGGTTGGCGTAGGCCTTGGGCAGCGCATTGGCAATCAGTTTGATCGCGCCGATGGCCAGCGCGTCAGTGATCGGCGAGGCATTCAGCGACAGGTAGGACTCGATGGCATGCACCAGCGCATCCACGCCACTGGCGGCGGTGACACTGCGCGGGCACGTGAGGGTCATTTGCGGGCTGATCAGCGCAACATCCGGCAATAAGTAATCGCTGACGATGCCTTTTTTCAGTTGTGCGGCCTTGTCGGAGAGAATCGCCACATTGGTCACCTCCGAACCGGTGCCGGCCGTGGTCGGGATGGCGATCAGCGGCGGGCCTTTGCGCGGCACCTGGTCGACGCCGAACAAGTCCGCCAGCGCGCCGTGGTAACCGGCATAGGCCGCGACACTCTTGGCGATGTCGATGGCACTGCCACCGCCCACGCCGATCAGGCCGTCATGCCCGCCCTCGCGGTACACGCGCATGCAGTCCTCGACGATCGCGATTTCCGGGTCGGGCAGCACACGGTCGAAAATCTCATAAGTGCGCTCGCCCAGGTGCTCGAGCGCCAGCGCCACGGTGCCGGACTTGACCAGCGCGGCATCGGTAACGATCAACGGGTTATCCACATCAAGACGCGTGAGCTCGGCGGCCAGTTGTTCGATGGCGCCAGCGCCGGTCAGCAGTTTGTGGGCGATCTTGAATGAGGAAGTACTCATGTGCGCGGCCTCTTATTAATGATGGGCTGGCACAAGAATAGCCGGGTATTTCAGGTTGCCCAGCATTCACGCACTGAATGGCTCGGTCGGTGTGGGAGCTGGCTTGCCTGCGATGCGACCGCCTCGGTTTTCCTGACATACCGAGTTGATGCTATCGCAGGCAAGCCAGCTCCCACATTTGATCCGGTTTCGACCTTTAGACTTGCGCGGTGCGCAGTTTCTCGCTGCGGCCTCGCAGCCACTCAAGGGTCAGCAACAGCAGCACCGAGAACGCAATCAGCAAGGTTGCCGCTGCGGCAATCGTCGGGCTTAAATTTTCGCGGATGCCGCTGAACATCTGGCGCGGCAAAGTCGCTTGCTCGGGGCCGGCGAGAAACAGCGTCACTACCACTTCATCAAAGGACGTCGAGAAGGCAAACAATGCCCCGGAAATCACCCCAGGCGCGATCAACGGCAAGGTCACACGGCGAAACGCGGTCAGCGGCGAGGCGCCCAGGCTGGCCGCCGCCCGCACCAGGTTGTGGTTGAAGCCCTGCAACGTGGCCGACACGGTGATGATCACAAACGGCACACCCAGCACGGCATGTACCACAATCAGCGAGAGGAAGCTGTTGCCCAGCCCCAGTGGCGCAAAGAACAGATAGCTGGCCACGCCAATGATCACCACAGGCACCACCATCGGCGAAATCACCAAGGCCATGACCAACGCCTTGCCGGGAAAGTTGCCGCGCGTCAGGCCAATCGCCGCCAGCGTACCGAACACCATCGCCAGCACCGTGGCCGCCGGGGCCACAATGATGCTGTTCTTCAATGCACGCATCCACTCGGCCGAGGCGAAGAAGTCCTGATACCAGTGCAGCGAGAAGCCTTGCAGCGGGTACACCAGGAAACTGCCGCTGTTGAACGACAGCGGGATAATCACCAGCACCGGCAAGATCAGGAACAGCAGGATCAAGCCACACAGGATCCGCAAGCTGTAGAACCACACCCGCTCCACGGGTGACATATAAGGGCTCAGCATCGCCAACTCTCCTCAGCTCAGGCGCAGGCGACTGGCGCCGACCAGACGGTTGTAGATCAGGTACAGCACGACGGTCGCCAGCAGCAGCAAGCCGCCCAGCGCCGTGGCCATACCCCAATTGATGCTGGTGTTGGTGTAGAACGCGACGAAATAGCTGACCATCTGGTCGTTCGGGCTGCCGAGCAGCGCCGGGGTGATGTAGTAACCAATCGCCAGGATAAACACCAGCAGGCAACCGGCGCCGACACCGGCATAAGTCTGCGGGAAGTACACACGCCAGAAACTGGCAAACGGGTGGCAACCCAGGGAAATCGCTGCACGCATATACGTGGGCGAGATGCCTTTCATCACGCTGTAAATCGGCAAAATCATGAAGGGCAACAGGATGTGCACCATCGAGATGTAAACCCCGGTGCGGTTAAACACCAGCTCCATGGGTTTATCGATCAGCCCCATGCCCATCAATGCGCTGTTGATCAACCCACCGGACTGCAGCAATACAATCCACGCCGCCACCCTTACCAGGATTGAGGTCCAGAACGGCAGCAATACCAGAATCATCAGCAGGTTACTTTTGCGTGCCGGGAGGTTGGCCAGCAAATAGGCCAACGGGTAGGCCAGCAGCAGGCAGATGAAGGTAATCACCAAGCCCATCCAGAACGTGCGGGCGAAGATGTCCAGGTAGATGGCCTGGTCAGGCGTGGCCGGGGCCACTTCGCCAAGGTCATTGATACGGTGATCGACAGCCGCCAGCAGGTAGTACGGCGTGAGGCTGCTGGTATTACGCCGGATCGCCTGCCAGTACGCCGGGTCGCCCCAGCGTTCGTCGAGGTTTTCCAACGCTTCCTTATAAGAGGCGGGCGCTTCGGTAAACGGCAGCGCCCGCGCGGTTTTGGTCAACAGGCTGCGGTAGCCGGCCAGTTCCATGTTCAAGCGTTTGGACAAGTCGCCCAGCGTCTGGTTTTTACGCGCTTCACCCAGGTCTTCGCTGAGCGCCTGATACACCGGTTCACCCGGCAGGCCGCGACCGTCCCAGGTCTTGACCGCCACCACGGTACGCGGCAAACCGCCCACCACTTCCGGGTTGCCGACGCTTTTGTAAAGCAGCGCAACAATCGGCACCAGGAACACCAGCAGCAAAAACAGCACCAGCGGCGCAATCAAGGCCTGGGCCTTCCAGCGATTGAGCCGCTCGGCACGCGCCAGGCGCTGCTTGAGGGTGGGGCTGGGAATGGCGATAACCATGGCAAACTCCGGAAATCTTCTAAGAGTTCCCTGTGAGCGGTGCTTTTTTGTGGGAGCTGGCTTGCCTGCGATGGGATCGCCTCGGTGTCACTC
>NZ_VBVZ01000179.1 GCF_005863185.1 Pseudomonas edaphica | reverse complement strand
GGCCAACAGTTGGTGCACGCCGGACTGCTCGCTGGTAATCACGTTCAATTTGCCGCGATAGTCCGAGCCAATCATCCAGAGGCTCCCGGCCAGGGGCAGCATGAACAGGAAAAACAGCACCTGGAATTTGCGCGCAAAACCGAGACGGCCGAGCAAATGGATACCGGGTGATAAAAGAGTGTGCATGGCCGACCGCTCCCAAAAACAAGCTGGAAATGACTAGAAGCAAAATGCCATGTCATTGATTAGCTTGGTTCTAGCAAGATACGGGCCGTTGCAGGAGGGGCCGGAGATAGGCGGTGCGGCAATCAAAAAGTGCGCGGGCGTGCGCAAAAATGGGGCAAAAACACTCAATGACGAGAGTGAAACGGTAACTGTGGGCGCCAGCTTGCCTGCGATGGCATCCGCTGGGGCTGCCAAGCTCACAGCCCCTCCCCCACCACCCTCTTAATCCGCCACTTTCACCCGCATGTACTGACTGAAATTATTGATGTGATCATCCAGGTTATCCTCAAGCATCATCCTGTACTGATCACAGAAATACTTCAGCATCGCCTCACGGGCCTCGGCCATCTCGGCGCCGGACTTGAAGTTGCGGGCGCTGGCCCAGGCATTGAAGCGCGTGGTGCCGAACATCATCGAGGCGCTGACCTCACCGAGGTTTTCACAGGTCTTGAGCTGCTCGTTCGACAGTTCGATATGCGCATCTGCGCGGTCGTAGAAGGCTTGGTCGGTGGTCTCGGCCATGGCAGGGTTCCTGGGTCAGCAAAAGAAGGCGGCTATTGGAGCATATTCGAGGCCAGCAAAGCAGGCGCCTCCCACTGGGAGACGCCTGGTGCTTCACGCCAACGCCAGCACCAACCGCTCAAGCCCGATACCGAAGCCCGCGCCTTCACGGTAAGCCCCGCCGCCCACGACTTGCTGTTGCGCACCCAATGTCGGGCAGCGCACCTCAAAGCCGTTGCCCTCCAGGTAGTAACTCAGCCCACGTTTCACGGCCAGGTTCAGCGCATAGTCGAGCCCCAGCGTGTCCAGAAACCCAGTACACAGGGCCTGGCTGCGCTGCAACGCCAACCCAGGGTCAGGGCTTAGAATCTCCAGCCCCAGTTGAGTGAACTCACGATAACGGCCGGCTTGCGGCCGCTCATAGCGATAACACCGCGCCACGTAAAAAAACATCGCCGCCGCGCGCCCCTCGAGCAAGTCGGCGTTGCGCTCCTGGAACAGCGCAGTGGCTTCCGGGATCAGGCAGCACTTGCGGCCCGCCTTGTCATCGAAGGCCCACATCTGCCCGATGATTTCACTGCCGCCGGTTTTTTCGATAAACGTGTCCTGGCCCCAAAGAGCCGGCACGATGACTTCTTCAGCGCCCGCTTCGATGAAGATAGCTCCGGAAACGGCCCTCTACTTCACGCATCGTTGCGGCTTCTTTGCCGGTGACCATTCGGGTTCCACGTAGCATTGTCATGGGTTGAATCTCCAGTGTTTGCAGGCAAAAAAAAGGCGCCATAGGCGCCTTGGGTGGGGTTCATTGAGTGATCAGTGGGTCTGGTCAATCAGTGAGCGCAAGCAACCACGGCACCTGAAGCAAGGTCCGTGGGGATGATGGCGGTTGCTTTGCGAAAATTGAGTCATGGGCAGATCCTTGCACATGCGTAGGAAAAGTTACAAGTCACTTCACGCCAGCAGCTCGGTAATCCACCGCGCCTGCCGGGCAATTTCTTGCAGTTTTTGCTCCGGCACCGACTGGCGTGCCTGCTCAAAACTGGCCAGGGTCTTGTGCTTCTGGCGCAGCATCCGCTGCCACTTGGCCAGGAACTCCGGGCTGCGGGCTTGCATTTGCAACGGGCCAAAGTACAGCTGCTGATCGGTATAGGTCACGGCGCCTGTGCGCTCGGCCACGATGATCTCGTAGTAAAAGCGGTTTTCCCGCAGCAACTCTTCGCTGAGGATGCGATAGCCGTTGTCCATCAGCCATTGGCGCAAGGGTTGCTCGCCACCATTGGGTTGCAGGACCAGGCGTTCCTGGCCGCTGAGGTGCACCTTGCCGTTGTCGAGGATGTCGCGGATCGTCTCGCCGCCCATGCCACAGACGCTGATCGCGGTGATCCCATCGCCCGGTTCAATCGCTGCCAAGCCATCGGCCAGGCGCACGCTGATGTGTTGCTCCAGGCCATTGTCGCGCACGGTGCGTTGGGCTGCGTAAAAGGGTGTGGTCGCCACTTCCCCCGCCACCGCTGCCGTGATCACGCCACGGCGCATCAAGGCCACCGGCAGGTAGCCGTGGTCCGAGCCGATGTCGGCCAGGCGCGCGCCAGCGGGCACGTTGGCGGCCACGCGCTCCAGGCGCATGGACAATGTGTGTTCGTTCAACGGTGGTTCCTTGTCATTCCCCGGAAAACCGGTCCCGGCTGTTGGTCAGGTGCAGCACCATGGCGGCCCGCGCCGCGTCCGGGTCCTGGCGCTTGATGGCATTGAAGATCGCCTCATGCTCAAGGTTCGCCAACTGCCCCAGCTTGGCGAAGTCGGCCCCGCCGCGTTCGACGCCCTTGACCTGGGTGCGCGGGATCATCGCACTGCCCAGGTGCAGCATGATTTCGGTAAAAAAGGTATTGCCGGTGGCCTCGGCGATCAGTTGATGAAAGCGCTTGTCCTCCTCCACACAGCTGTCGTTGCTGGCCAGCGAGGCCTGGTAATCGTCCAGCGCCTGGCGCATGTGTGCGAGCTGTTCGTCGCTCCTGCGCAGCGCGGCCAAAGCCACGGCTTGCACCTCCAGGCCCAAGCGCAGCTCGAGCATGTTACGCACGCTGGCGACCGTGTCCACATGCAAACGCAAACCTTGCTGGGCGTGCTGCACCAACACAAAGGTGCCGATGCCGTGACGCGTCTCCACCAGCCCCGACGCCTGCAGCTTGGAGATCGCCTCGCGCACCACTGTGCGGCTCACGCCATGCTCCAGCACGATGCTGGACTCGGACGGCAATTTTTCACCGGGTTTGAGCTGGCCCAGCAGGATGCGCTGGGTCAGCGCCTCGACCACACCTTGGGCGAGGTTATTGGAACGTTTACGCACAGGGTTTGCGCTTTCAATGGGCATCACTATGGGTCCACGGGGTTGGCTGAGGGGAGCTTAACACCCTGCCCCGAGTAGGCGCTGGCTTGATTCATAAAGCTCACAACTTGTATGACAACCAACCAGAATGACGCAATGCTCGCTGGCCCTTGCGGGCCGTGCGTGAAGGTAAAGATCGCGACAACTACATCGCCGATCGATCTATACACCCAACAAACGCTAGACAAATAACCAAAACACACAACCAATCAGCAGCCTTATAAGAACAAAAACAGTTGCAGGTGCATTGCGAACTCAAGAAAACCACTTGTATGATGTCTGGCAACAAAACACGCAAACCCGCATAAAAATAAATCAGGGGGAGTTTTTTAATTGTGAACAATTCAAACCACGCATCTGCCGCTCCAGAAAGTGATTCGGTCCTCACGCGCGCCGTGAGCAAAGTGAAGGGCCACGTGCTCCCACTGTTCGTGATCATGTTTATTCTCAACTACATCGACCGGGTCAATATCGGCTTCGTGCGCACACACATGGAGCATGACCTGGGTATCGGCGCGGCCGCCTACGGCTTGGGCGCCGGGTTGTTTTTCATCGGCTACGCGCTCTTTGAAGTGCCCTCCAACATGCTGCTGCAAAAGGTCGGTGCGCGCATCTGGCTGACCCGCATCATGTTCACCTGGGGCATCGTCGCCACGCTGATGGCGTTCATCCAGAACGAAACCCAGTTCTACGTCCTGCGCTTTCTGCTGGGCGTGGCCGAGGCGGGGTTTTTCCCTGGGGTGATTTACTATTTCACGCGCTGGCTGCCCGGCGTGGAGCGCGGTAAAGCCATCGCCATTTTCCTCAGTGGCTCGGCGGTTGCGTCGCTGATCTCCGGCCCGCTGTCGGGAGCACTTCTGCAGATAGAAGGGTTCGGGTTTCACGGCTGGCAATGGATGTTTGCCATCGAAGGCCTGGCTTCAGTGGCGCTGGGCTTTTTTGTGTGGTTCTGGCTCGACTCCAAACCCCACGACGCCCAATGGCTGACCCGCGAAGAACAGGACGCGCTGGTGGGCGCCATTGACCAGGAACAGCGCGAGCGTGAGGCGCTGACCACCATCAAACCGACCATTGCCAAGCTGCTCAAGGACCGCCAGATCCTGCTGTTCTGCGCCTTGTACTTCTGCATCCAGCTGACGATCTACGCCGCGACCTTCTGGCTCCCTAGCATCATCAAGAAGATGGGCGATCTGAGCGACGTGCAGGTCGGCTTCTTCAACTCGATCCCGTGGCTGATCTCGATCATCGCCATGTACGCCTTCGCCGCGCTGTCGGGCAAGTTCAAGTTCCAGCAAGCCTGGGTCGCCGCCGCGCTGTTGATCGCCGCCGCCGGCATGTTCATGTCCACCACCGGCGGGCCGATCTTCGCCTTTGTCGCGATCTGCTTTGCGGCCATCGGGTTCAAGTCCGCGTCCTCGCTGTTCTGGCCAATCCCACAGGGTTACCTGGATGTGCGCATCGCCGCTGCAGTGATCGCGCTGATCAACTCCATCGGCAACCTGGGCGGCTTCGTGGCGCCTACGACCTTCGGCTTTCTGGAGCAGACCACCGGCTCGATCCAGGGCGGCCTGTATGGCCTGGCCGGCACCTCGGTGCTGGCGGCCATCCTGGTGTTTTTTGCCAAGACTTCGCCTTCTGCCGTGCTGGCGCCGCCGAGCGTTGCAGCAACAGGCACCGCTATCAGCAAACCTCTTTAAGCTTATTAGGATCCTGCCATGACCACGCCCGTCGTCACCCATTTCCAAGTCGTTCCCGTCGCCGGCCACGACAGTATGCTGCTGAACCTGAGCGGCGCCCATGGGCCATTTTTTACCCGCAATATCGTGATCCTCAAGGACAGTTCGGGCAACACCGGTGTCGGTGAAGTGCCCGGTGGCGAGCGCATCCGCGAAACCCTGGAGGACGCCCGCAGCCTGGTGATCGGCCAACCCATCGGCCAGTACCAGCGCATCCTCAACCAGATGCGCACCACCTTTGCATCAAGGGACGCCGCCGGCCGTGGCCTGCAAACCTTCGACCTGCGCATCACCATCCACGCCGTCACCGCCATGGAGGCCGCCCTGCTCGACCTGCTCGGGCAATTCCTCGAAGTGCCCATCGCCGCCCTGCTGGGCGAAGGCCAACAGCGTGACGCAGTAAAAATGCTCGGCTACCTGTTCTACGTCGGTGATCGCACGGCCACCGACCTGGCCTACCGCAACGAGGCGGACGCCGATGACGAGTGGTTCCGCCTGCGCCATGAAAAAGCCCTGACCAGCGAGGCCGTGGTGCGCCTGGCCGAAGCCGCCAAAGCCAAATACGGCTTCAACGACTTCAAGCTCAAAGGCGGCGTATTGAGTGGCGATGAAGAAATCGAAGCGGTGACGGCCTTGGCCGAGCGCTTCCCGGACGCACGCATCACCCTCGACCCGAACGGCGCATGGTCACTGAAAGAAGCGATCCGCCTATGCCGCGATCAACACCACGTGCTGGCCTACGCCGAAGACCCCTGTGGCGCAGAAAACGGCTACTCGGGCCGCGAGGTCATGGCCGAATTCCGCCGTGCCACCGGGCTTAAAACCGCGACCAACATGATCGCCACCGACTGGCGTGAAATGGGCCACGCGATCCAGCTGCAGTCGGTGGATATTCCCCTGGCCGACCCGCACTTCTGGACGATGCAAGGCTCGGTGCGCGTGGCGCAGATGTGCAATGAGTGGGGCCTGACCTGGGGCTCGCACTCCAATAACCACTTTGATATTTCCCTGGCGATGTTCACCCAGGTGGCCGCCGCCGCGCCGGGCGACATCACTGCGATCGACACCCACTGGATCTGGCAGGACGGCCAACGCCTGACCCGGGAACCGCTGAAAATCGAGGGCGGCTACGTCAAGGTGCCGAGCAAACCGGGCCTGGGCGTGGAGATCGATATGGATGCCGTGGCCAAGGCCCACGAACTGTACAAAGGCATGGGCCTTGGGGCGCGGGACGACAGCGTGGCGATGCAGTTTTTGATACCGGGCTGGGCCTTCAACAACAAACGGCCTTGCCTCGTACGCTGAGGTCTTCGCGTGCGGCAGCCAGGGCCAGCTTCACCAGCTCCTTGCGCTGCATCGCACGCCCAAGCACGGCCTGTGTACCTTGCCAATCGAGCGACAGCAGCAGGCTCAGCTTCTGCTGGCTGAGAGAAGGCTCGGCCAACCAATAGCTCTTGCGCTCGCGGATGCTGATAGCGTTCAACAGCCAGTCCTCACCTTGCGCCGCCAGCCATTGTTCAATGGCTGCGTGATGCCGCTGGAGCAACCCCTGCGCATCCCACACCGTCATTTGCGCAATGAGCTGCGGCAGGTTGCGCGTGGCCGTCATGTGTTTCATATCAGCCGCCAGGGCGACCTCAAGGTCGGCTTCGATCGCAGCCTGGCATTCGCTGAAATAACGCTGCGGCCAATCCGCCGTCAGCCCCGCCCGCCGCGCCAGCACCTCGTAGGCCCAGATATCCAGGGATGCGGTCATATTTCCGGTGAAGTTCAGGGTATTGTCCAGAATCGCCGTGGCCAATAACGCAGCGCTGTGCCGGCTGATCTGCGGCAGCAGGCCGGACCTTTCCCAACGCTGGAAAACCAGCGTTGCCGCGGCACCGATTGGCCGGATATCAGCATCCGCACCCAGCTTCTGCGCCCAGTGGATTTCAAAGCCTGGATGATGGTCAATCACTTCGCACACCTGATCGAGTACCACGACCGGGTCAAAATGATGGTAGTCGGAGACATCCACCAACACGAACTCATCGTCGGCGCCGGGTTGGTAATCGTCCAGCGAGGCCTTCCAACCGAGCACACTGGCGCAAACGCTGAAATTGAGTGGCGCACTGCTGACCGCACGCGCTTGAACACCTTGGTGATTCAGCAGTTCAGCGTAGGCTATGCAGCACGCATAAGCGTCTATATCCAGATAAGCAGAGCCTGAGGTCACGACCCTCATGATTAAGTCTCCTTGAAGTACAACTCAGGCGCGGTCCGGTGCCGTGTGTTTTTTGGCTAGGGAACGTTCGCATCAGCGTGTGACAAGACCATGACTTCAAGGAGAAAGATACTGTGAAAACTGACAGTTGCTGATTATTGTCCGTTGTGCCGCGGCATTTTTTTGCTCGCGCCAGCTGCAACGGGCTGCACAGTCAGCTCAACGCCTAACGCCAGCATCAGCTTCTTGATCGTTTCAAAACGTGTTTTGGAGCCGCCCTTCAGGGTTTTATACAGACTCTCGCGATTGACCCCCGCCGCCTCGGCCACCTTGTTCACACCCTGGGCCTTGGCGACTTCAGCCAGCGCCTTCATGAGGATCTGCGGGTCCTGGGACTTCATGCTTTGTGCCAGATAAGCACTGATGATTTCCGGGCTGTCGAGGAAGCGCGAAGCTTCGTAGACGCTGGTGCCGGATGTATCAAGATCGAGGATCGGCATGTCCTCGGGTTTGAATGTCGAGTTGCTCATTTCATTTACCTCTCAGGGCATCGAGAATCTCTTTTGCCCGCTTTATGCCTCTTTTTTGGTCGGTTTTATCACTGCCCCACAGCATCAGGTAGGCCGTGATGCCCGTGCGTACAAAATAAATCCTGTAGCCAGGCCCGACGAATACACGCATTTCACTCAGGCCGTCACCGGCCGGCTCGCAATCGCCAAAATTGTTTTCTTCGGCGCGGTCCAGGCGAGTCAGCACCGCCGTTTTGCCCCATAGATCCTTCATACCGTCGAGCCATGTATCAAACTCCGGCGTCCTGCCGATCGAATTGGTCAAAGTCTCACCTGTAGCCTACTGGCTACTCCATACTGATGCTAGTGAATTTTTTATTCCGGCGCCAACCGGAACAAAAAACCCTAGCTCAGCCCCCGTATCAACAGGCGCCCGAGACTATTAGCGCGTGTTTCGTCCGCGTTTAAAGGGCCTGATCAAACAAGGGCGTCACGTCATAAGGCTGTTTGAGCATCTGCGCATCGACCAGGAAATCCGCCGTGGCCTGGGCTTCGCCGACAATGGTCGGGGAGATCGGCAGCACCTTGATCGCATCACGCTTGAACCACACCTTGGCAATCTCCGGTGCAGATTGGTTGGCCTTCGACCACGCCTGGGCATACTCATCAACGTGGCTGCTGCTCCACACCCGCGCACGGGTGAGACGCGCCACAAAATCTTTGATAATCGCGCGTTTCTGCGCCAGCGCCGGCTCATACGCAACGATGTAGGTCGGCGCGCTCATCAAGCCTTTGGCATTGCGGATCAGGGTGTTGCCCTCTTTTTCCTGCAACGACACGTAGGGCTCCCAGGTGCCGAAGGCATCGATGTCGCCCTGGCTCAGCGCCAGGCTCGCTTCGGCTGGCAGCAGGTATTTGAAGGTCACGCTGTTGCGTGGCACACCGGCTTCATCCAGGGCCTTGTAGGCCAGTTGCTGGCTCCATGAACCGTTCCAGATCGCCACCGTTTTGCCCTTTAGCTCGGCCACCGAATGAATCCCTTTGCGCGCCACAATGCCCACGCCATCGAGGCTGGTCTGGGTGCTGGCGACCACTTTCACCGGCGCGCCATTGGCGGCGAGGCTGATCACCGGCGTATCGCCGACAATGCCCACGTCCAGCGCGCCACTGGCGACCGCCGAGGCCACCGGGGAGCCGGTATTGAAGCGTTTGAAGTCGATTTGATACGGCAGGTCTTTCAGCTCGCCGGACAGCTCCAGGACGATGCGATTGGAGAAGAACTGGTCACCCACCGTCAGGGTCTGCGGCGCTGCCGCCCACACCGATGGGCCATGCAGTGTCAGCGAGGCCAGGCCCAGCACGGCAAGCAAATTACGACGATTGATCATAGGAGGAATCCACACAGTTAATGGCTGACTCAACCATCTGTGGGCGTGCAGTCTGGCAATGAGAGAAGGGTTTTGGCAGTCGCCGAGCGTGGCGCCCGTAGAAGCTAACGCAATAAAAGCGCCGGGTTTAATACTGTTGTGCACTATCGATAGAACCGCCTAACAGTGGGTTAGCTATTTTTCGTATTAAAAGTTTGCTGCCCACTGAGTTAGGGTGACGCCACCAGACCACTGGACCCCGCGCCTGAAACCCTTTCTGCAAGGTCCATTGCATGTCGACTCCCGTATTGAATATCTGGGGCACTGCGCCCTCCGCCCGTTACGAACAACTGGCCGCTCCGTTTCGCCCGCTGTTTGCGCAGATCCTGGCACACGCTGCCGAGGCGGATCAGACACGCGCCAGCCTGGCGACAGTGATCCAACAGCTCAACGCTCTGGGTTTGCCACGCTGGCGATTGCCAGTCAGTTACGGCGGGCAAGGCGCGACCTTCGCTGAACTGCTTGCGCTGCTGACAGAGCTTTCCGCCGCCGACTCCAACATCACCCAGGCACTGCGTGGGCATTTTGGCTTTTGCGAAGACGTGCTATGCGCCAAAGACCGCGACTGGCGCGCCCAATGGCTCGACCGCCTCGGCCAAGGCGCCCTGCTTTCCCCAGGCAGCACCGAAGTCGGCAACCAGGCCCGTGGCGATTTCGGCACCCGCCTGCACCGCCACACCGATGGCACACTGCGCATCAGCGGCAAAAAGTTCTACACCACCGGCGCGCTCTACAGTGACCTGATCAACACCGTGGCCACCGGCGAAGACGGTGTGGTGTACAGCCTGGTGGTCGACCTCAAGGCGCCCGGTGTGCAGATCATCGACGACTGGAATGGCTTCGGCCAACGCCTCACCGCCAGCGGCACCTGCCTCTTCGACAACGCACCGGTGGTGGATGACGATGTGCGCCCCACCACCCAACGCTTCGCCTATGGCCAGTCGTTCTACCAGATCTACCACCTTGCCACCCTGGCCGGCATCGCCCGCCGCGCCGCGCTCAGTGGCGCCGCCGAACTCAGCCAGCGCGCCCGCACCTTCACCACCGGCAACGCCGACACCGCTGCCCAGGATGTGCAATTGCTGCAAGTGATTGGCGAAGTCGCCAGCCAAGCCTACGCCGCACAGGCCATCACCCAGCACGCGGCGCAGCGCCTGGATCAGACAGCGCAGTATGTGATTGCGCGAGACCGGCCGCTGCAGGATGACGACTCGCAGGTTGCGTTGGCGGAATTGGAGGTGTGCCTGGCGGTCAATCCCGTGGTGGATGCAACACTGGCGGCGACCACCGGGTTGTTTGACGCACTGGGCGCCAGTGCCACGGCCAGCGACAAGGCGCTGGACCGGTTGTGGCGCAATGCGCGCACGTTGGCGAACCATAACCCGCGGGTGTACAAGTCGCGGATCGTCGGTAATTACCTGGTGAATGGGTTGCTGCCGCCGGCGCAGTGGCGGGTAGGTGTGGCC
>NZ_VBVZ01000178.1 GCF_005863185.1 Pseudomonas edaphica | reverse complement strand
GTC
The DNA here is from genome assembly GCF_005863185.1 of Pseudomonas edaphica. Taxonomy (GTDB): domain Bacteria; phylum Pseudomonadota; class Gammaproteobacteria; order Pseudomonadales; family Pseudomonadaceae; genus Aquipseudomonas; species Aquipseudomonas edaphica. The sequence goes on along the minus strand of NZ_VBVZ01000178.1, from coordinate 10,512 downwards.
ATGGTGTGGATTTTAACAAAGCAGCCCGACTGCTTCAGCTAAAAGGCACCATTTAAAGCAATGTAATTGCGCCGCCGGCACCGACTCGTTGCCAGGGTAATCCCAGTACCAGCGCCTGTAGTTGTTCAGGGTCGAGTTCGATCTGCGACCCACCATGGATGCCGGGCCAATGAAATTTTCCTTGGTTCAAACGCCGTGCCGCCAGCCAGATACCGACGCCGTCGTGCACCAGGACTTTCATGCGGTTGGCAAAGAGGTAAGCGCAGTGCGGCTTCGCCGCACCGAACACCGCGACCACTCGGGCCAGTGCCGTCTCGGTGCCAGCGCGCATGTCCATGGGTTCGGTGGCGAGCCAGATAGCATCGACGCGAATCATTGGGCCAGGCCACTAATAAAGCGCGCACAACCATCCGGATCCGAGGTTGGCCACTTTACGGTGATGGATTTATCACCCCAGAGGCAGCGAGATGATAACCGTCTCTTCTGTTGCACGCCTTGGCGCCGGTTTTACGGGAACGAAAGCAGGCAAGGTTGCGACTGGTCGATCCCGATAAATCGGTAGCCACTTGCGGATCACGTTGGCGTCGATGCCGTGATGGATGGCTACACTGGAAATCGTCGCTCCGGGTTGCAGGCATTCCTGGACGACCTGGGCTTTGAATGGTTTGGGATAAGAGCTTTGTTGGCGCATGGAAATCCTGGCGATAAGGGCGATCGCGTCCGCTTAAAAATACGCGGACACCATCGCACTTAATGCTGGAGTTCGGTAGGTGACTTGGCCGGACGGTTACGCAGATTCGAACTGGGCAGGCTAACGTCAAAGTTTACAACCGTCGCTTGGCCGAGCTCATCCATCATGGTCGCGCAAAACCTTCTCAGATCATTTCTCATCGCCTCAAGCTCGCCGAGGGCCCAGATGCCTATAAGCACTTCGACGCACGTGACGATGGCTGGACGAAGGTCGTACTCAAGCCAGCAGCATAAAATGAACGGCCAACTTTTGCCGGCTCGCATCGGGCCGGCGTCCTCTTCTGAAGGAAAGCCTAATGCTCTTCGGGGGGAGTGCGTTAACAGGAGTTCTCTGGCACCGCAGCGGTGTGTAGTGGTGCAAAAAGGTAGAGCGCCCGGACGTATGCAGGCTCGCGCTTGAAGAAGGATTTAATAACGTAGGTTTAGAGCGGTGTGACGATCGGTTTTGAGATCTCGCGCTGTATTTCACTCATTTCCTTTTTTCGAGACCTATCAACAGTTCAGCTAGTTGGGTATTCAACACTTTCACTGCAGATGCATCTAGCAGCTTCAAAATCTCTTGTTCATTTTCGATATGAGCCTCCACTGCTCGGTCGATGAGTTCGAGTCCTAGGTCAGTCAGTTGCGCAAGCATGCTCCGCGCATCTTGTGGATCGGGAAGACGAATCACCCATCCCGCTTTCTCTAGCCGTTTCAAGCGATACGTCATGGTGCCAGACGTAATCATCAGCGTTGAAAAAATGGCTGTGGGGCTAAGGCAATAGGGCGAACCCGAGCGTCTAAGCGCCGCCAACACGTCAAACTCCGGCATGGTGATTTGAAATGCCTGGAATGCGTTTTCGAGCCGGCTTTGTAGCAATGCTGCGCAACGTTGCAAGCGACCGATTGGCCCCATGATGTCGACCTGTAAATCTGGGCGCTCACGCTTCCATTGGTCGAGAATCTCGTCCACTGAGTCAGGCAGATGGTTCAAACTCACCTCGATGTCTTGACTTGAAGATAAAATTTTGTGAATATCCTAACTCGTATCAGGGTGTAAGTGTTGTGCCACGTGCATTCAGATCGGGCCTGGCTGCAATGCTCTTTTTGACTGAGTCCCGGACGCTTGCCCGGTCCCTAAACACGGATACCCTGAGCTAGATTCAGCTCGTTTTCCATGTAGCGGAGGTTGCGGTGTACTCAAAAACGCCTGTTTTTATTTTGATGGCCAGCTTACTGATTTCTTCTGGCGGTGCCTGGGCGCAAACCAGCACCAGCGCATTCAATTTGCCTCATGACCCACCTATCATCAACGTCGCTCAGGCACAAAAAGTCGCCGACGGGATTACCGTCATACCCGATAATCGTATCAATTATGTTCCGAACATTGGAATCATTGAGGGAAAAGACGCGATCCTTGTCATTGACACAGGGCTGGGCAAAGAAAATGGGGATAAGGTTTTTACCTACGCCAAAACTATCGCAGGTCCTCGTAAAATCTATGTCACGACAACACATTTCCACCCAGAGCATTCTTTTGGTGTTTCTGAGTTTAAAGACGCCATCTTCGTTGTAAACCGTAAGCAGGCACAAGAAATCGCCGAGAAAGGCCAGCCTTACTTGGCAATGTTCCGCAATTTTGGTGCTGTGGAAAAGCAGGCACTGAAAGATACAGTTATTGGTAGACCGAGTGTGATCTATGAAAAAAGCATGACGCTTGACCTTGGTGATAAGCAGGTCCAATTGCTGGAGATGCCGGCGCATACCCAAGGTGATCAGGTAGTATATGTCGATGGGGTAGTCTTTCTCGGAGATCTGGTTGAAAATCGATTTTACCCAATCATGCCGGATAGGGACTCTAACGGCGAGCAGTGGATAAAGGTATTGGATGACGTCTTAGCTCTAAAACCAGCAATTTCGGTACCTGGGCACGGAGCGCTTGGCGATGCGAACCTGATTAAGCAAGTACGTGATTATTTGGTCAACGTTCGTGACCAAGTCAGTGCAGCTGTTCGTGCTGGAAAAACTCAGGAACAGACGATAGAAATGCTTTCTCCTAAGCTCAAGGCATTACACCCGGATTGGGATAATAGCGTCTTCATTCCGTACGAAATCAGCGTGTTTTATGCTGAGATTTCAGGCGAGCAATTAAAACTTCCCGATCTCTTGCTCGACATGCAGAAATAGCGCGCAGCTCTTAACCTATTGGTTTTCTATGTGCGAATAGTTTTAGGTCGACTGATGGGTGTTTTTGCATTTTGTGCCGCGGGGCATGATTAATAAAACTCTCTCTATCAAGAGCTTCACCATGATCAATGTAACGCCCACCGATACACAACCGAGCCTGGCCATTACGCATCATGATTTTGTAGGTGCTCAATCATGGATGACTGATATTTGTGGACCACATCAATTAAGTGCGAAATTCCCTGAGAAAGTATGTTTCGATCATGCCTACCACAAATTAACACATCGTGGCGCGACGATTGTTGGTGAGCTGTGCTATGGCACTGAGGTTGATGTGTCTATCAGCGAAGAAGCACTTATTTGTTATAGTTTAAGTTGCCGATAAGCGGTGAGCAGGAGCTGATCCTCCATAAAGAAAAATTTTACTCTAATCGTCAATGGGCAATAGTGCTCACGCCTTTTGAACGACAGCAGCTAACCTTGGCTGAAAATTGTCGACAGTTGCATGTGGCCATTCCGCATTTAACTGTAATGTGTGCTCTGGAGAATATATTACTTCGAAAAGTAAGTGAGCCGGTTCGGTTTTTCCCTCGGATGGACGCAGAAAATGGAGCCTCGGGATCATGGTGGCGTATGGTTCGTCACGTTTTTGATGAGGTAAGGCATTGCAGCCAAATCTATCAGCACGTCGCTTTTAGCCGGCCCTTGGAGATGATGCTAATTAATGGGTTGTTATTGTCTCATGCAAATAATTACTCGGAGGAGTTGCTGCGTCAACGAAACGCCGAGTTACCGCGCTACATAGTACGGGTTCGTGCCTTCATACATGACCATGCTCGCGAAAGGATTTACTTGAAGGATATAGAAAAAATCGCAGGTGTCTCACGAGCTAAATTATTTGGTGATTTCAAACAATACTTAAATTCTTCTCCCATGGCCTATTTGAAAAAATTTCGATTGTTTTCGATTCGTCGAGAGATTTTATCAGATACTACAAGTCTCGACATCACAACTATTGCTATGAACTGGGGGGTTGGTCATCTTGGGAGGTTTTCCTCTGAGTATCGTAAACTATTTAATGAGGTTCCCAGTTGTACACTCAAGCACAAAATAGACGCCTTGAGTAAAAATTGAGAGAGAAATATTGTCTTAACTATTGATCACTCAGTAACAGTTTAAAGCGGCCTACGGATTCCCTGAAAGCTGGGCTACGTGGGCCGCTTGCAATAAACAAGTGGTCAGCGAAGGAAGTCCTGAATTGCCGTAACAACGGCCTGTGGGTTTTCTAACGTCGGGAAATGCGTCTTCCCTGGTATGTGATGAGGATGAAACCAGGAATGATCAGCTGCGAAACGCTGTTGCAGTTCGTGGTATCCGCTTAACAGTGGCTGAGAGTAAATATGGCAAATCTGTGGTTTTTCGGCCAAAGCTTGCATGCGTTGTAGAGGACTTTCCCATTTTAAGTAGTTTTTTTCAATTTCTCGACAGGCACGAATCCACATATCATCATGGAACCAAGGCATTTCGTTCTGTAGATGATTGAGTATATCGACGTTATCAGTAGACATAGCCCATTCATCAAAAAAACTTTGACGGCTACTTGCAAAATTTTCTAGATCTTGTCCAATTGATAATTGATTTAAGAAATCTGGATGCGGTTGCATCAGCCAATCGATTACTATCGTTTTTTCTAGTTTTTCAGCCCCAAGTCTTTCGCATACGTCTATATTTACCCAGCAGCCATGAGACGTAGAAACCAAGTGAAAGCTTTCAATTTTTTTCTCTTCGATGAATGCCTGTAAGTCAAGCACGAGGTCGTAGGAGGTAAAGTCACGATTTACTATTTGCTCTGGATCATGGCCTCGCCAGTCCGGACAAATCACATGAAAATTTTTGCTTAATAAGGGTGCAACACGTTTGAATAAACGATGGTCTTGTGCCCAGCCACTGATCAATATCAATGTAGGAGCACTGGTGTCACCGCTTTCAGAGTAGGTCATAACGGTATCGTTAACATAGACCGATTTCATGAAGAATCTCCAGAGTCAATAGAAAAGCACACCAAGGATGAACTTTAGACATTCAAGGGGATATCCTGTTTTTCAGAATGTATTAGCCGATTAGTCCACCACGTACTCAGACAGCGTCGCGAGTCGTGAAAGGTGGCTGCCAGGGGTTTTCAAATCATCTACAACTGAAAAATGATGTCGGCCCGGAATTTCAAAGCATTCGGTACTGCCTCCTAAGCCAAGCCAGAGGCTTGCGAGAAGAGCGTTTTGTCGGCGAAACTCCGGTAGTTCTTCAGAGCCACACACACAAATAAGTTGAAAGGTGTGACCTGGCGCGCTCAGCGCCGGACTCAATTTTTCTGCTTCGATCTCTTCTAATTCCAATGCAGTATTAAGACCTTTGGTAAAGGTGATAGGACGCAGGTCGTGTAAGCCGCTAACTGATAGCACCCGTTGAATACGAGCACGACATTGTGTCGATAGATGGCTAAGGCGACTGACGGCAAAAGTCACCAGATGCCCCCCTGCGGAGTGGCCCGCTAACACAATAGGTCCATCTAAATAGCGCAGGGCGATAAATTCGATTGCATGACATACTGACTGGGCAATCTGCCTCACACTGACCTGTGGGCATAGTGGGTAGTCCACAATAACCACACGCCAACCGCGTGCCCGGGCACCTTCTGCAAACTGTGCGTGATCATCCTTGCTGCAACTCTGCCAATAGCCGCCATGAACAAATACCAACGTTCCCTTTGCAAAACCTTCTGGCAAATAAACATCCAAGACCTCTCGAGCGTCAGCGCCATAGTTTATCCCAAATTCGGCATGTGACTGCTGGGCTATTTGATAGGCGGCCCCCTGTGTTCGCCAACTGGCGATCCACCGTTCAGAGTTTTCAACGGCAAGACGATTATTGTAAGCGTGATCCCAGTCGTAAATGTTCATGTTTATTCTCTTTGAGGGAAAAAGAAGAAGGAATCGTTGATATGTTCATGTAGTCGGCTGGTACCGTGGGCGCCGATATTTATCATTACCTCGATATAACGGCTCGATCTATCCGTTTAGTCTTTGATCTCTATCCCGTATGCCCGCTTGGGGAAATTACAGAAGCTGCTTGGAAAGTAAAGTGATGGAATTTTCTGTGATTTCGCTGGCACACTCGTGGGCAATTTCTGGACGATGCCTGAGTTTTGCTTAGCGGGTGACTTGTCTGGACCTTTATATGGCTGAGTGTCAGACAACAAAGTTCTCAAGTTGTAGTGAAGGCTTTGCATGGCTAGCTTGGTGCACTCCTGTTGTTTTAGTAATCCTCAACTGGAGCAAGCTGGTACTGTTGGCATCATTTGGTGATTAAGTACTGTATTGTCCATAATAGTTGTTTGACTACTTGGGTTAAGTCAGTTGATATTTTGGTCGAGCATCCGTGCTGACTGGTTTGGGCTACACGTCGCTTGCGACGGCGGTGTCAGGCCCCAAGCTATGAACCGCATCATATCGAATAGCTTGTTCATCTCTGTTTTCCGATGTAGAGGCGACAACGTCGGCCTAACAGTGCCTCAGTACTCAGTTGATTTATCTCCGGGCTTGATGATCAAGACGCCGGCCTATCCGTGCTTTTTAAAGGTACTGACGGCTCGATAGCCGGAAAGTATCCAGCTATTTCAGACCATCCTTAGGTGGTGCGCTAGGGGGGAAGTCGCGGGCCTGTCGGATGACCTTGCGTAATAATACGGTCTAACTAACGGAGACTCAGGCGGGTAGCTCGCGTTGCCAGAGCGCGCTGCTGGCTAGCTTTTGGTTGGGTACGGGCATCGCTGTAGAGCATTTTGAAGGGGTTGGCACCGTTAGTTCGATTTGCTCGACGAACTCAAGGAGCCGGTACCACGGTTTTCGAAGTTGCTGACGCTCGCCGAGTAAGCGGCTGTTATTGCTCACTCAAGTGGATAGTTCGGAGAGGTGGGCGCACTTAACATTGTTGGTGAGTGTTCAACCTTTTCTGGCAGGCAGCGCAATGAAAAGCATACCTGTAAACGATACCCTCATGACTTATACCGAAAGTGGCGATGCCGCCGCACCTACGACTGGCACCACGCAGTTTCCAACCTTGGAAAGGCCTGTCGCCGTCAGTTCGGCGATTCGCAATTTCCTCCGCTCACAGGCAGGAGTTTAGTATGGCAAAGATTCTCAAGGCGCTGGTCGTCGGTGCAGGTTTCGGTGGGCTCACAGTGGCAACCGCCTTGGCTCAACGAGGCTGGCAGGTGGCGGTGAACGAGCGACAAGCGGAACTACGGGCCTCGGGCTCGGGTATCTATATCTGGGAGAACGGCTTGCGTATTCTCGCTGCACTTGGCGCTCGAGTGGTTCAGGAGGGGGCGTTCCAGGGGCGAGCGATGGAGCAGCGTGATCATCTGAACCAGGTGATTGATGCAGGGGATTTTCCGCCAAACGTGCGTTTAATCACCGTTCCTCGTCGTGACTTGCTCGAAGGGCTGCGCGATGCCGCGCTCCGCGCAGGCGTACGGATCCATACAGCTGCGGAGGTTGTCGGCGCCAGCGCCGATGGAGAACTGAGTTTCGTCAACGGTGCTACCGAGCGCGCGGACCTGCTGATTGGCGCCGACGGCGTATGGTCTACAGTGCGGCGTAGCCTAGGTCTTGAGCTGATTCACGAGCAAACCCGGGAAGGCGCCTTGCGCGCGATTATCCCGGGTAGCCAGGAAGAGCTGGGCGTCGATGGTCAAGGCAAATACATCGAATGTTGGAGCGGCGAGCGTCGGTTGTTGATCACCCCCCTGACGCAATCGCAGATATATTTGGCGTTTACCTGCCAGCGCGGTGATCGGGTTGGTTGTGCCGTACCGCTGGATAAAGCGGCGTGGACGACCTCATTTCCTGCCTGGGCGCACCTGATCGACCGCGTCGAGACGCTATTGCCTTGGTCGTCCTACAGCATCGTTAAGGTCAAAAGCTGGAGTGCGGGCAGGGCGGCGATCATCGGCGACGCGGCTCACGCTCAGCCGCCTAACCTTGGACAGGGTGGCGGGATGGCAATGCAAAATGGCCTAGCGCTGGCTGTGTTCATGGAAGGGCTAAACGACCCTCGTGAAATCCCGCAGCGGTTGTGGGCTTGGGAAAGCAGCCAGCGTGAGTTGGCCGAGCATTCCCAGCGTTGGTCGTGCCTGTACGGCGAAGTATCGGTGTTGCCTGACCCGGTCAGGGCCAAAGTGATTTATCAAGGGATGAGCGATCCCTGGTTGCGCAGCCAACTCCTGCGGGTCGCGCAAAGCCAACCCCTGGGAACAGTCGCGCCCTAGGCCGTGTTGCTGGCCTGCACATTCGCGCGTGCAGGTCAGGTTGTATCAGTGTGCCCGATCAGTACGGCGTTTGGCGCGCATCAGGGTTTCGCGCGGCGCCTCACCGAACAGTTTGCGGTAGTCGCTGGAGAAACGACCCAGATGGTTGAAGCCCCAGTCCATGGCGATCGGCGACACATTACGCGCCGCTCGGTCTTCTAATAACTGCTGACGAATGGCCAGCAAGCGGAATTTTCGCAAGTAGGCCATCGGCGTGCTGCCGAAATGAAAACGGAAACCCTCGAACAATTTGCCCCGTGAAACCCTAGCAGCAGCCTCTATATCCTCCAAGCAAATGTCACCCTTGGCGTTGGTGTGGATGAAGGCCTTGGCTCGCAGCAGGTAGTGCGGGGGCTTGTCGGCATACAGGTGCCGCATCTCTTCTGAGTAGTTACTGGGCTGTGCCAGGATCAAACCCTTGATCAATGCGCTTTCCACGTCGCGGTTAAACAGCAGATGCCCATACAGCGACTGGCTGTGCTCACATTCGTCGATCAGGTAGCGAACCATTCGCCACCACGAGCCGGTACCATCGTTCACCGCGTCCATTCCTGGGTCAAAGATGATCGGCTGGTCGACTGGGCGTTGCAGCAGTTCTGCCAGCACACTCTGCATTCCGAACAGTGACAGGGCTACATGTAGCTCTCGACAGTCGCCTGTAATGTGCAGCTCTTGCTTCTCGAACGGCGAGAGAATGAGCGCGTGATCGCGATCCGAATGCAACCGCCGCCCCGCAACCGCCAGTTCCTGTTCACCCGTGATCGGTAGGGTCAGGCTGTAGCAGATGAGCGGGGTCTCGGCGCCGCAGGCTACAGTGACGTCGGTGCCATAGCCGAGAGTGCCCAGGGTGGTCGACAAGGTGCCGAAGCTGTAGCCACTGTGCTGAAAACGGATCCGGTCAGGGGTATTCGCATTGAGCAGGTGGGGGCCGCAGATATCGGTCATCTGCGCATGGGCGATGCTGAGATCACGATGAACATTGGCACAGTCCCAATTTTCGGTTTCAAAGTTGCTTTTCATCGGTTGGCACCTAGCGGGATGGTAACTCATGAGCTCGTAGAGCCCCCTTCCCAGGCGAGGCCGCAAGCTGTATGCCACAGATAACGGGTTTGACCTAATCGGATAGCATTTGTGGGTTTTGCGGATAGAGGCAGCCTTTCCAGGAAGATCATTGCGTGCGATACCGCACAGGCAGTGGCACTCCTAACGCCTCACACTGATCGAAGTGTTACTGCAGTGCACCATACCTGGCCGCTGAGTGTCACCGTGGGATCCTACAACGTGGCAACGTGTCGTAAGCCAGTCCAGTTGCTGCGGCTTTGTGGTGGCTAATTGATATCAGTCAAACAAAAATCAATTTTCCCACCGTCTATGAAATAATTTGTAATGATGATTTTTCGGCATGTTCATGCTGGAAATACATTTTATATCGGGGGTAATGCTCACTTGGTAGAGCATTTAATTGAAAATTCCTACGCAAAAGGATCCCCCCATTTGTAGGATAAAAGATCAAGAAGACGTTCTTCCCTCATGAAAGTGAATGTCTAGTTGAAAATGAGATTAACTGATGTGGGAAATTTCCCTTTGTGATGTATTTGTTTGGATTTATTGAATCGCCCCGGGTTTTCTAGACACTCTCCAGGCTCACTGCGTAACGCTTTTCAAACTCTACCGGTGACAGCTGATTGTTGAAACTATGGCGTCGTTTTGGGTTGTAAAACATCTCGATGTAATCGAACACATCATCCCGAGCATCCTGGCGTGTAGTGTAGATTTTACGCTTGATCCGTTCCCGCTTTAGCAACTGGAAAAAGCTCTCCGCCACAGCGTTGTCGTGGCAGTTACCTCGACGACTCATGCTGGCTATCAGGTTGTTAGCTTTCAAGAAGCTTCGCCAGTCTGAGCTGCTGTACTGGGTGCCTTGATCCGAGTGGATCATCACCTCTTGCTTCGGCTTACGTCTCCAAACCGCCATCAGCAGTGCATCAATGGCTACGTCGCTGGTCATCTGCGCCTTCATTGACCAACCAATGATCTGGCGTGAAAACAGATCGAGCACCACGGCCAAATACAGCCAGCCTTCATATGTTCGGATGTAGGTAATGTCTGTGACCCAAACTTTGTTGGGCTCTCTGACATCGAATTGGCGCTTCAGTAAGTTCGGTGAGGCAACGGCTGGTTTACCGCCATATTTTCCCGGCCTCCGTCGATACACAGTCTGAGAACGTAAA
>NZ_VBVZ01000177.1 GCF_005863185.1 Pseudomonas edaphica | reverse complement strand
CGGATGTACCACGGGCCTTGCATGGCCTGGAACTGCTTGTCCAACGCCACCTGACGATCGAGCAAAGTGCCCAGGCTGTTGGCATCGCTGCGAAACACCGGGTCATCACTGGCGCGGTAATGGGCCACCAACGCCTGCAAGTCCCCATTGAAGAACTGCTGCGCCGTGGCATCAAAGCCGCGCAGGCCGGTCTGGGCTTCGATCAAATGGGCTTCAACGCGCTTGGCGTAGTCGTTGATAAACCCCGGCACTTGCACGCCGACCAACAAGCCAATGGCAAACAGCACCAACCGCAGATAACTAAGCAACATGGTCGATATCCTTACTCGGTAACGCCTTGGCTGACGCATTCACCGCGTCGCCACAGGCTCCATTGGCCCGGTTCGTAGCGGGTCCAGTTTTCATTGTCGGTCAAGGGCTCGGTGGCGATCACCGTGACTACGTCATCAGGCGTGGTTTCGGCCTGAAAATCGACGATCACGTCGACATCTTTCAAACGCGCCGGGCCAAACGGGGCGCGCCGGGTGATCTGCGCCAGTTTGGTCGAGCAGTAGCAAAACAGCCAGTCGCCGTCGCTGAGCAGGCAGTTGAACACGCCTTTGCTGCGGTATTCGGCGCAGGCGGCGATCAGGTCCGGCAGCACCTGCTCGATCTCCACCGGCTCCGGAAAGGCTTCGCGCACGCGATTGAGCAGGTCGCAGAACGCCGCTTCGCTGTCGGTGTCGCCCACCGGCCGGTAGAACGTGGCGCGCGGGTTGAAGTCGGCCAATTGGCCGTTATGCGCAAAGCACCAGTTACGGCCCCAGAGTTCACGCACGAACGGGTGCGTGTTGGCCAGGCTCACCTTGCCCACATTGGCCTGGCGGATATGGCCGATCACCACTTCACTTTTGATTGGATAACGCTGCACCAGCAGGGCGACTTCCGACTCGCTGCTCGCGGCCGGGTCCTGGAACAGCCGCAGGCCACGGCCTTCGTAAAACGCGATGCCCCAACCGTCGCGGTGGGGGCCGGTACGCCCGCCCCGCTGCATCAGCCCGGTAAAGCTGAACACGATATCGGTGGGGACGTTGGCACTCATGCCCAATAATTCACACATGCCAGGGCTCTCGCTGCAGGGCTTACAACGTTAAAGACGCGGCTCAACCCGCAGATTGCCGGCAGGCGGCGGGCGACGGAAAGGTTCGTCGTCTTCGTCTACCGGCTCGGCGGCCAGTGCGGCGTCGGCGGCGGCCTTGCGCTCACGGCGGGCGTTGGCGGCACGCTCGATGGGCCAGCGGATCAACACGAACACGATATACACGCCAAACGCGATCATCGTGTACATGAACAGGTCGGAGATGGCCCGCCAGGCGTTATTGCCCACGTGCAGAACCAGGTCCAGGGCGGTAATGGCCACGGCTGGCGCAAACTGGGTCTTGACCGGGTCGACGATGGTCGGGCTGAACAGCAACACCGCCATCAGCAATTGCAGCGGCTCACGCAGCCAGCGCCAGATCCAGCGGGTCATGCGCCACCACACCAACAGGCAGCCCAAAGCGGCGAAGGCGTAAAGGCCCCAAGCGGTCAGATAGTCGTTCTCGGTCATGGTGTCCATGGCAAGGCTGGCAAAGAGGCGGCTATGATAACGGCTTTTGCGTGTCTCGGCTGCAATGCCTGCCACCATCCGCCAGACAGAGAGTGATCCATGCCTATATCGACTGCCCCGATCGCCCGCAAGGCCCAAGGCCCGGACCCGTACGCCTGGCTGCAGGAACGTGACACACCTGAAGTCCTCGATTACCTCAAAGCCGAAAACGCCTGGCAGGAAGCCCAGCTCGCCGGCCAGCAAGCCCTGCGTCAAAGCCTGTTCGAAGAGATCAAGGGCCGCATCCTGGAAACCGACCTGTCGTTGCCTTCGCCGTGGGGCCCGTACCTGTATTACACACGCACCACCGCCGGTGATGAATACGCCCGCCACTACCGCTGCCGTCGCCCGGCGGATGACAGCAACACGGTGGACGAAAGCAGCGAAGAATTGCTGCTGGACCCGAATGTGCTGGCAAACGGCGGCTTTTTCTCCCTGGGCGCGTTCAGCATCAGCCCCGACCACCTGCGCCTGGCCTACAGCCTCGACACCAGCGGTGAAGAGATTTACACCCTGTACGTGAAGGAATTGGCCACCGGCAAGGTCAGCGAACTGGAGTTTGAAGACTGCGACGGCAGCATGACCTGGGCCAACGACAGCCTGACGCTGTTCTTCGGCGAACTGGACGACACCCATCGCCCGCACAAGCTTTACCGCTACCGCCTGGATGGCACGGCAGCGCAGGAAGTGTTCCACGAGCCCGACGGGCGGTTCTTCCTGCATTGCTACCGCTCCAGCTCCGAGCGCCAATTGCTGCTGGCCCTGGGCAGCAAGACCACCAGCGAAATCTGGGCGCTGGACGCCGACCAGCCACAGCAGGCTTTCACCTGCCTGGCGCCACGGGTCGAAGACCATGAATACGATGTCGACCACGGCATGCTGGATGACCAATGGACCTGGTTTATCCGCAGCAACCGTGACGGCATCAACTATGCGCTGTTCATCGCCGCCGACACTGGCAGTGTGCCAAGCGAGGATCAATGGCAGAACCTGGTCCCCCACAGCGATGACGTGATGCTCGACGGCGTGACCCTCAATGCCAGCGCCATGACCTTGAGTCTGCGTATCGGCGGCCTGCCGGTGATCGAAGTGCACCCGCAGGGTTCGAGCGCCTACCGCGTGGAATTGCCTGACGCCGCCTACAGCCTTTACGTGCAGAACAGCCTGGAATTTGCCAGCGACAAGATCCGCCTGCGTTATGAAGCCCTGAACCGTCCGGCCCAGGTGCGCCAGCTTGAACTGGCCAGCGGCGCGCAGGTGGTGCTCAAGGAAACCCCGGTACTCGGTGTGTTCAACGCCGACGATTATGTCAGCCAACGGCTGTGGGCGACTTCTGCAGATGGCACTCAGGTGCCGATCAGCCTGGTGGTCAAGCGTGATCAGCTTGGCCAACCCACGCCGCTGTACCTCTATGGCTACGGCGCCTACGGCTCAAGCCTCGACCCTTGGTTTTCCCATGCGCGCCTGAGTTTGCTGGAGCGTGGCGTGGCATTTGCCATCGCGCATGTACGCGGCGGCGGTGAGCTGGGTGAAGCCTGGTACCGCAATGGCAAGCAGGAACACAAACAGAACACGTTCAGCGACTTTATCGCCTGCGCCGAGCACTTGATCGCCGAAGGGCTGACCACCTCCAAGCAGCTGGCTATCAGCGGCGGCAGTGCCGGCGGCCTGTTGATCGGCGCGGTGCTCAATCAACGCCCGGAGCTGTTTCAGGCGGCGATTGCCGAAGTGCCGTTCGTCGACGTGCTCAACACCATGCTCGACCCGGAACTGCCGCTGACCATTACCGAGTACGACGAGTGGGGCAACCCGCAAGAGCCCGAGGTGTATGAACGCATCAAGGCCTACGCGCCCTATGAAAACGTCCAGGCCCAGGCTTACCCGCACATGCTGGTGATTGCCGGCTACAACGACAGCCGCGTGCAGTATTGGGAAGCGGCCAAGTGGGTGGCCAAATTGCGCGACACCAAAACCGACCACAACCTGTTGCTGCTCAAGACTGAACTCGGTGCCGGCCATGGCGGGATGAGCGGGCGTTACCAGGGATTACGTGACGTAGCGCTCGAATATGGATTTGTCTTCAAGGCCCTGGGGCTCGTTTAAGGAACTTAGCAAGGCGGTCCTGTCTGAACACAAGACCGCCCGACTTGATTGATGGACCAAGATTGCAGCTATGCCACTACCGACTCTGATGAACAACGAAATCCGCGACATGCTCATGGATTGCGGCCTGTTCGACCCGCTGTTACCGGAAGATTTTCACGTGGCCGCCGGCTACTTCAATATCAGCAGCATTGCCCGCGATGAGGTGATTTTCCTCGAGGGCGATGCGGGCACCTTCATGTGCATCCTGCACAGCGGCCAGGTGGCCGTGCAAAAAACCAATCACACCGGCCAGCGCCTGACCATCGCCACCCTGCGCAGTGGTCGGGCCTTTGGCGAAATGGCCGTGCTTGACGGCGAGCGGCGCTCCGCCAGTTGCGTGGCCGCCAGTGATTGCGTGCTGTTGAACCTGGGCAAAGATGCGCTGGAAAAAATGCTCAACGAAGCCCCCAGGGTAGCGGCCAAGATCATTCGCGCGATTGCGATTGCCTTGTCCAAGCGCCTGCGCATGGCCGACGGGCAATTACTGTCCCAGCAATTTTAACCGCCGGGCGTCTTCGGCTTGCTGTCATTTTGCAGCAGGCCGGGCACCGTCTGATCCTTGGGCGGCGTTGGCAACACAATCGGCACCAGCGCCGGTGAGCCGTTCGCGGTGGTTTTGGGCGCCACGGGCGGAGTGACTTGCGGGTACAAGGTGGGCGTCGGCGTGCCCGGCGCACCGGGGGTTGGCGTAGGCGCCACGGGCACGGTTTGCGCCTCTTGCGCCTGCGCCGCACCCAATGTGAGCGCGCTCAACGCAATGACCGTTAGAATGCTGCACTTCATCGATGGCTCCATGGCCTGACCGGAATGTCGTAAGGCTACTCCCAACCGCGCAAGAATGCCCTTCCCAATGAGATTTCCATGAAACGTTTCGTTCTGCTCGACACCACCCCAATCCCCGACAACGGCGGTGCCTTGTGCCTGTTCGAATACGGCGAGGATTTTGTCATCAAGATCCAGGGCGGTGACGGCGGCCAGTTGATGAACACACGCATGCATGGTTCCGAAGACGCGCTGGCGGAGATTCCTTGCCGTAAAGTCGCCGGTCGGCCGGGTTCGCGGGTGCTGATCGGCGGCCTGGGCATGGGCTTTACCCTGGCCTCGGCACTCAAGCATTTGGGCAAGAGCGCTGAAGTGGTGGTGGCGGAATTGGTGCCTGGCGTAGTGGAATGGAACCGTGGCCCACTGGGGGAAAAATCCGGCCGCCCGCTGCTGGACCCACGCACGGTGATCCGCATGGAAGACGTGGCCAAGGTGCTGCAGGCCGAGCCGCAAGGCTTTGACGCGATCATGCTGGATGTGGACAACGGCCCCGAAGGCCTGACGCAAAAAGCCAACAGTTGGCTGTATTCGGCCGGTGGCCTGGCCGCGTGTGCCAAAGCGCTGCGGCCTAAAGGCGTGCTGGCGGTGTGGTCAGCCAGCGCCGACAAGCTGTTCAGCGACAAACTGCGCAAGGCCGGGTTCAAGGCCGAGGAAGTGCAGGTGTTCGCCCATGGCAACAAGGGCACCCGGCATACCATCTGGATTGCCGAGAAGCTCAAGGGCTGAGGCTCGCTGACACAAAAAAAAACCTGTAGGAGCCCGCTGGTGTGGGAGCTGGCTTGTGTGGGAGCTGGCTTGCCTGCGATAGCATCACCGCGGTCTACCTGAATCACCGAGGTGCCAGCATCGCAGGCAAGCCAGCTCCCACATTTTGGTCCCGTGTCAGCCCCGGGATTTTCGATAGTCGATCACATACGGCACTTTTTTCTCGAAGGTCTTGTCCAGCTCGCCCTGGTCCAGTTGGGTCATACCGCCCAGTTGCCTGGCAGTAAAACCGCTGCTGCCCACCTGCGAACCCGGCGCCAGGCTGACCATGCGCTTGGCAACCGCCTCAATCGCATCCTTGTAGCCGCCCTTCTTGTTCAGGTTGTACGCCTTCAAATCAATCTGCGTACGCAGCCAGTTGCCCCAGTAGAACTCCAGGAATTCCGGCGCAATCGCGCCATCGTCCGGCTTGCCATAGGCGGCCTTGCGGGTGAAATACACCAGGCTGCGAAACGTGTCGTCCTGCAGGTTCTTGAAACCCAGGTGCGCAGGCAGCTGTTGCGGCGGCAGGGTCTGGCCTTGATTGTCCTTGAGCCAGACCTTGCGGGCCGCCTCCATGCGCTGCCAGAAGGTATTCATGTCGGCGCTGTTGCTGAAGTCATCGGTTACCTTGACCCACATTTTCAGCTGCGGGCCGCCGCCGGGCACTTCCCACAAGGTGGTAAAACTATGGTGACCGTCGGTCAGGTACAACTGGCCACCGGGGCCGACCACCACGGTTTTCATGTCGTCGGGGTGGGTGCCCACCGGGTCTTTGCAGGTGAAGCTGTCGGGTTGGTGCAGGTCGGCTTTCTTCGGCACGTTGTCGGCGGCGCCCTGGCCGTTGGTTTCGCAGTATTCGTCGAACACCTTGGCCGGTTTGTCGGCGAACAGCCCCAGGCTGTAGTAGATCTGGTCAAAGCCCACCACGGCCTGGGTCGGGTGCAGTTGCTCGAGGGCCACCTCGACCACCTGGCCGGGCTTGGGTGTGGAGAACGCCTGGGCTTGAGCGGCCAGGGCGCTGAGCAGCAGGGCTGCGGTCCATGTGTACACACGCATAGGTTTCAGATCCTTGTGAAGTGAATATGCCGATACTACAAACGTTCGCTCAAGCGCAGCTGTACCGCGGCTGAAAAAGCCAGCGGTCATTTGCCTCGCGAGCGGCTAGAATCAACCCTATCCGTGAACCCCCAAATAGCCAGGAGCCATGATGAGCTCGACCAACCCGCCCTCCCACACCGCCAAGCTGGACCGCATCCTCGCCGATGCCCAGCGCGACCGGGAAATGGGCTACCGCGACAAAGCCTTGAAGATGTACCCGCACGTGTGCGGCCGCTGTGCCCGTGAGTTTGCCGGCAAACGCTTGAGCGAACTGACCGTACACCATCGCAACCACAATCATGATGACAACCCCCAGGACGGTTCCAACTGGGAGTTGCTGTGCCTGTACTGCCACGACAACGAACACTCGCGCTACACCGACCAGCAGTATTTCGGCGAAGGCTCCACCAGCAGCCCGACGATTGCCAAGGCGACGCACAACCCGTTTGCGGCGTTGGCGGGGTTGATGAAAAAGGACGACTGAAGCCCTTCTTTGTCTGTGCGGGCCTCATCGCAGGCAAGCCAGCTCCCACAGGGGAATGCATTCCAAGTGTGGGAGCCGGGCTTGCCCGCGATAGCGATCGCCCAAGCAACACATGCCTCCAAGGCCGTATAATCGCGGTTTTCCTCCAAGGCACCCTTCCCCGTGGGCAATAAACGCTACAGCTGCATCGGTCTGTATAACCCCAAATCCCCCGAAAACGTCGGCTCGGTGATGCGCGCCGCCGGCTGCTACGGCGTGGCCTCGGTGTTTTACACCGGCGTGCGTTACGAGCGCGCCCGGGACTTCATCACCGACACCAAGAAGGTCCACCACGACATTCCGTTGATCGGCATCGATGACTTGAAAAAGATCCTGCCGCTGGGCTGTATCCCGGTCGCCGTGGAGCTGGTGGAAGGCGCCCGCCCGCTGCCCGAATACACGCACCCGGACCGCGCGCTGTACATCTTCGGCCCCGAAGACGGCTCGCTGGACAAAGAGATCCGCGACTGGTGTGAAGACGTGGTGTACATCCCGACCACCGGCTGCATGAACCTTGCCGCCACCGTCAATGTGGTGCTGTACGACCGTCTGGCCAAGGGCAACAACACCCGCTCAGGCCCCAAGTACTGATATTTCGGGAACATCCGGCGCCTGCAAACAGTCAGCTACTTACACTTGCCTTTGTTGGAGACAAACCATGAGCGACAGCAAAACCCTGCGACCTATCATCGAACACCTGCAGCCAGCCCCCAAAAGCGAGCAAAACGTACACGGGTCGGAACGCATTCTTTCGGTGGCCGGCGGTGTGATGATGGTCGGCAAAGGCCTGCGCCGTGGCGGCATCTTCGGGCTGATCCAGGTGGCGATTGGTGGCGTGGCGCTGGTGCGCGGCGTGACCGGGCACAGCTCGCTCAAGGACAAGCTGGAGCAAGGCCGCCAGGAAATGAACAGTGTGCGCACCAAGATCGAACGCGCGGGCGAAGAGTTGAAGAACTTGAAGACCAAGGCTGAAGTGGCGGCAGAGAAAGCCACTAAATAGCCCGGCCAACCCCAATCAACTGTGGGAGCCAGCTCCCACAGTTGTTTTGGGTCAACGCAATAATTTGTTGTCCAGCACCACCGACGACTCGCCGATCACACTTTCAGCCAACTGCACAAACTGCGCCGTATTAACACTGTTCGCCCGCATCACCGCCTGCGCCAGATCATCCAGCGAACGTTTGTTGTGGGTCTTTACGCGGATCTCGCGGTCCAGCTCCTGCAACACCAGCACCGCCCGCGCCACGGTCGCAGCGTTGACTTGATTGCCGCGCAGGCTGATCACGCCCTTGCCTTCCTTGGCCAACCGCGTCTGTATCGCCGCATACCGCTCATCGGTAATGCCGCCGGCACGCCGCAGCAGTTCAATGGCGTAATACTCGCCCAACCCTTCGCTGATCCAGTCACTGGTATCGTGGTCGTTAAAACGGCCAATGGCTTGCACCACTTCGCGCAGCAACGGGCTGCTGCCGTTTTCGCTGATCAGCGGCGTGCGGCTGTTGAGGTAGATCGAATCGCGCGATGAGAAAGCGCCACGGCGCATCGGGTCGCTGGCGCCGACGATCAACAGCTTGGCAGGATGGCGTGGCAGTGCGGCTTCGACTTGCGGCCAGACGAACGTCAGCAGCGTCAGCACGTCCATCCGGCGCATGGCCTGCCCCTTGGGCGAGGCCACGGTGACGTCGGTTTCACCCAGGCGCACGCGACGACTGCCGAGGCTGCCAGCGAGCATCCAGCCGGTAGGCCGGTCGAACAGGCGGGACACATTGTCGATACGGAATTTGTGCTTGCCGATACGCGGCCAGGCGGTTTCGACGCTCTTCCAGCCAGCCGGCAATTCAAACATCAGGCGCGACACCAACTCGGTACCGTCCTGCTGGTCCAGCCGCGCAACCGGCACCAGGTCTTCGCCGCGGAACAGCGCCCAGCTCGGCGTCATCCGCGCCTCATACACGCCCGCCTTGCGCGCATGGGTGAGGCGCACGCGGTAAGTCAGGCTGGCTTTGTCGGCGCTGGGTTGCCACAGGCCACGGCTACCGGTGACCTGCCATTGGCCGTCGGCCTTGAAGTCACTGTAGTCGCCGTCACGGCCCAGGTCGAAGTTCAGGCTGCGCACAGCCGAACCCTGGGACAGGCTCACGCGGACCTCGGCCTGATCACTCTGGGGCAGCAGCTTGACGTGATAATCGAGGTCGACTTTCTTCGCGCACCACGCAGGCAGGCTCAGTGCCAGCAGCACCAAGGATGCCGCCAGCCGGGTTGCCACCCTCATACACACTCCTTTTTCAGCCTGCGCGGAAGATCAGGTAATCCTCCCAGTCATCTTCGGGCACGCTGCCTTCGGCGAGCATGCGCCCGGACTGGGAAATGCGTTCATGGTGCACAGCATCGCGGTCGCCACACACCAGGTGATGCCACAGCGGCAAGTCCTTGCGTTCGCTGACCAGGCGGTAGCCGCAGGTCGGCGGCAGCCATTTGAACTGGTCGGCCTGGCCCGGCGTGAGCTGGATGCAATCGGGCACCGAGGCGCGGCGGTTGGTGTAGTCGCTGCACTGACAGGTTTTCAGGTCGAGCAATTTGCAGGCGATGCGCGTGTAATAGACGCTGTTGTCTTCTTCATCCTCAAGCTTTTGCAGGCAGCACAGGCCACAGCCGTCGCACAACGACTCCCACTCCTCCTGGTCGAGGTGTTCAAGGGTTTTGCGTATCCAGAAAGGTTCGACTTTAGCGGCCATGGCTCTACATCAGTATCGGAAGGTGAAAAGGCCGCCAGTCTAGTGCCCAAGGCGCCTGGGGCCAAGCGCTTACGACTGGCGGTGTAACAACACTTGTCAGTCTAGTGGGCGCGCAGTAGCTTTGAAGGCCGAATTGACGATCAGGAACTGCCCATGACACGCGTTGCCGATTACCCGATCCACACCCAGTTCACCGAACGTTGGTCGCCCCGCGCCTTTACCGGCGAAAGCATCCCGCAGGAGACGCTGCTGAGCTTCTTCGAAGCCGCACGCTGGGCGCCGTCGGCCTACAACTCGCAGCCATGGCGCTTTCTCTACGCGCGCCGCGACACGCCGAACTGGGAGCGTTTCCTGGGGTTGCTCAATGAATTCAACCGTGGTTGGGCGCAACACGCGTCAGCCCTGGTGATCATCGCTTCAAAAACCGACTTTACCGCCCCCGGCGCCAGCGAAGAAACCCCGGCGCTGTGGCACACCTTCGACACCGGTTCGGCGTGGGGCCACCTGGCGCTGCAAGCCAGCCTCAGCGGCTGGCACACCCACGGCATGGCCGGTTTCGATCAGGAGCTGACCCGCAAAGAGCTGAAGATTCCAGAAGGTTATGCCCTGCACGCGGCTGTGGCCGTGGGCAAGCTGGGGGACAAGTCGAGCTTGCCGGAGTACCTGCAAGGTCGTGAAGCGCCAAGCCCGCGTCGGCCGCTGAGCGAACTGGTGTCCGAGGGTGATTTCAGCCTGTAAGCCTTGCATAGATCCAATATGTGCGGGCTTGTGTGGGAGCTGGTTTGTGTGGGAGCTGGCTTGCCTGCGATGAAGGCACCTCGGTGAATCAGGTAGACCGAGGT
>NZ_VBVZ01000176.1 GCF_005863185.1 Pseudomonas edaphica | reverse complement strand
AACGAAAATCCAAATGTGGGAGCTGGCTTGCCCGCGATGGCGGTGTGTCAGCCCTGAATGTGCGGACTGATACACCGCCATCGCGGGCAAGCCCGCTCCCACACTGAATCTCTGTCACTTTGAGATCGTTGTCAGCCTGGGAGCAGTGTACTTACGAGGACAGGTAGGACGAACGCGTCAGCCCCAGACGCAACGCATCCAGGAACTGCGTACGCTCGCTGGCACTGATCTTCGCGCTGGCGCACTTGTCGCGGTAGTGCGTCATCAACTCCTCCGGCGACAAGTGCACGTAGCGCAGCATGTCTTCGATGGTGTCGTGGGTCTCGATCCCGGCGCTGTACACCGAACCGTCTTCACGCTGGTAGATGTTTACCGAGTCGGTGTCACCGAACAGGTTGTGCATGTCACCGAGAATTTCCTGGTAAGCGCCCACCAGGAAGATGCCCAGCAAGTAGTCTTCACCTTCGTTCAAGCCATGCACCGGCAGGCTGGTCTCGATGCTCTGCTCGTCGACGTATTGCTTGATCTTGCCGTCGGAGTCGCAGGTCAGGTCTTGCAGCACGGCGCGGCGCAGCGGCTCTTCGTCGAGACGGTGCAGCGGCAGAATCGGCAGCACCTGGCCGATCGCCCAGGTGTCCGGCAGGCTCTGGAACACCGAGAAGTTGCAGATGTATTTGTCGGCCAGCTTGTCGTTGAGCTCGTCCAGCACTTGGCGGTGCGAGCGCTGGCGGGCTTTGAGCGAGTTGTGCAGGCGACGGCACACGGCGAAGTAACACTGTTCGGCCAGGGCTTTTTCCGCCAGGGTCAGCTTGCCGTCGGCGTACTGGGTAGCCACGTCGCTCATGTAGTGAGTGGCGCGCCAATACGTCTCGGTGACCATCTCGATGTCGGTCGGGCCCAGCAGGTCCACCAGCCATTGCACGGTTTCCGGCAGGCTTTCCTTGTTCTCGATCTGCGGCACGTCGTCGTTGTGTTTTTCAACGTCGGTGACCTGTACCACCAGCATGGCGTGGTGGGCGGTCAGGGAGCGGCCGCTTTCGGAGAAGATGTGCGGGTGCGGCAGGCTCTGCGCGTCGCAGAATTCCTTGAGCATGCCCACCACTACACCGGCGTAATCGTCCATGTCGTAGTTGATCGAGCTGGCATTACGCGAGTGCGTGCCGTCGTAGTCCACGCCCAGGCCGCCACCCACATCGATGTGGTCGACCGGCAGGCCGAGGTTGCGCAATTCGCCGTAGTAACGAATGGCTTCCTTGAAACCGTGCTGGTAGTCGGCCAGGTTGGCGATCTGCGAACCCATATGAAAGTGCAGCAGGCGGATGCCCTGGTCCAGGCCGGCAGCGCGGAAGCGCTCGACCACCGACAGCAATTGCGCCGCCGACAAACCGAACTTGGACTTCTCGCCACCGGTGTCGGCCCATTTGCTCGACGCCAGCGACGACAAACGCACACGCAGGCCAACCTGCGGCTTGACCTTGAGGCTCGCAGCCTCTTCGATCACCAGGCCGACTTCGGATTCTTTCTCGATCACGATAAACACATTGTGACCAAGCTTCTGGCCCATCAGCGCGAGGCGGATGAACTCACGGTCCTTGTAACCGTTGCAGACGATGGTGCCGCCCTTCGGCGCCAGGGCCAGCACGGCCAACAGCTCAGGCTTGGAGCCGGCTTCCAGGCCGATCGACACGTTCTGGGTGGCGATGATGTTCTCGATCACCGCTTCCTGCTGGTTCACCTTGATCGGGTACAGCGCGGTGTACTTGCTCTGGTATTCCAGGCGCTCGATGTTCGAATCGAACGCACCGGTCAGCTGGCGTACACGGTCTTGCAGGATGTCGGGGAAACGCACCAGCAGCGGCAAGGACAAACCGCTTTTGCGCAGCTCGTCAACTTGCTCGTACAGATCAACCGGTGTGCTGTTCGGGCCGTTCGGACGGACTTCAACGCGACCGGCATCATTGATCGCGAAATACCCGGCCCCCCAATGGCGAATCCCATAAACACTGCGGCTGTCCGCAACTGTCCATTGGCTGCCATCGTCTTTGCGTGTGCGTCGTACGGACATCGAAGTCCCCTATATAAAGTCGAAGATCACCACGCCCTTCTTGCAAGGCTGGCGAAGTCTAAAGAATGAAAATGACGATTTGCCTGTAAGGAAGGTAGACCCCACTCGCAGGACAGAGTTTAGACACCGGTCAGGAACAGGCTCTGTGAAAACCATGGAGACGACAGTTTGCGTTCAGCAAAGGGCCATCGGGGTGGGTTTCACAGAGGCTGCTAGCCGCCGGATTTCTTCGCTTTGTAACCCAGCTTGATCAGCTCGGCCAACAGCAACTCGACGTGATCGCCCTGGATCTCGATGACACCGTCTTTCAACGCGCCACCGGTGCCACAGCGCTTTTTCAGCGTGGTAGCCAGTTCCTTCAGGGCTTCTTCAGCCAAAGGCACGCCAGTGATGGTAGTCACCGTCTTGCCGCCACGGCCTTTGCTCTCGCGTCGTACGCGGGCAATGCCGTCGCCTTCAGGGATCAGGGTCTGTTTGCAGGTACACGAATCCACGGGCTGACGACAGTCCGGGCAGTGTCGACCTGCGTCGGTGGAAAATACCAGGCCACCAAGGGCGGCGAAGGATGCGGCTTTTTTGGCCACCGGCAATCCTCTTGGGAGGACAAAGACTGATCGGAACCCGGCTCTCGTTACAAAAGGCAGCTTACCGACCGCGAAGCCCCACTCAGGCAGGGGCAGCGCTACCGAAACGCCAAGGCGGTTCGGGTGAAAAGGCGCGCAGTGTAACGGCAAAAAGCCGCCTTGCTAAGAGCCAAATAGCGCCAATTTATGCAACTTTAGCGACGTGAGGCCAGATAGCGCCGCAAGCCCTCTTGAGCATCCGGGCAGTAAGGCTTTTGTTGAGCTTCCTGCAGGACCGTTTCAAGGGGCAAAAACCGCGCTTCCATGACCTCCTCGGGCTGCAAGCGCAATGGGCCATCCCAGACTGCCGAGTAAGATTTGCACCAGAGCCGGCTGCCCTCCTCCTCAAAGTAGAAGTGGTCGTGCTCGAACAGTTCCACACCGCCCACGCCGAGTTCTTCTTCCAGCTCACGGGCAGCCGAAACCGCGTAGGTCTCGCCCGCCGCCACCATGCCACCTGCCGCCGTGTCCCAAAAGCCGGGATACAGGGCTTTGCTCAGGGTGCGTCGGTGCACACACAGTTCACCGGCGGAATTGAACAGGAAGATAAAGGTGCAACGGCCGATCAGGCCGCGCTGACGCAGGTCGGACCTGACAAGGTCGCCGAGCAGGTTGTCCTGCTCGTCCACCCAGCAGATCAGTTCAGCATCAGAGGCCTCACGGTGTGCGACCTCCTTTTGAGAAGCGTCCATCATTACCCCTGGTTGAGGAGCTGACGCAAATCTATAACTGCAGCGTTTGCCCGGGAAATATAGTTGGCCATGACCAACGAGTGGTTGGCGAGGATGCCAAAGCCACTGCCGTTAAGAATCATAGGGCTCCACACCGGCTCCTGCGAGGCTTCCAGCTCGCGAATGATCTGACGCACGCTGACGGTGGCGTTTTTCTTGGCCAGCACGTCGGCGAAGTCGACTTCAATCGCGCGCAACAGGTGAGACAAGGCCCACGCCTGGCCACGGGCTTCGTAGAACACGTTGTCGATCTGCATCCATGGGGTTTCCACCACTTCTTCATCAACCTGCGGCACTTCACCCGGCGCCAGCGCCTCGGTTTTCAGTGCGGTGTTGAGTTTCACCCGACCCACACTGGCCGACAGGCGTTGCGACAACGAACCCAGGCGCGTGGCGACATCACCCAGCCAGTTGTTCAGGTTGTCGGCGCGGGCATAGAACAGCGCGCCCTTCTGGTTCGGGTCGGACAGTCGTGCCTCGTAGCGGCTCAGGGAGTTGATGCCTTCCTGGTATTCCGACTCGCTGGACGGCAGCACCCAGCTCTTGTTGTCGAAGTTAAAGCGCGGTTCAGCCTTGGCCAGGTCCGCGTCTTCAGCCGACTGCGACTGTGAACGGGCGAAGTCTTTACGCAAGGCGCGGGTCAGGTCACGCACCTGCACCAGCACGCCATATTCCCAGCTCGGCATGTTATCCATCCACAGGCCTGGCGGGAAACGGTCGTTGGAAATGTAGCCACCAGGCTTGTTCAGCAAGGTGCCGACCACGGTCTTGAGGGTTTCGACGGTGGTGTAACCAATCACCATCTGCTTGCCTTCCTTCTCGGCGGCAAGCTGGGCGTTTTGCTGGACCGGGAACAGCGCCGGCTCTTCGCTCCAGTACCAACCCAGGCCGCCGGTGACCAACAGGTACAAGGCCAGCACGCTGAGCAGCGCTTTGCTCATCAGCAGGTTGCGAAAGTAGCCGCGTTGGGTCGACTTTGGCTCAGGGGCGGGGCCTTTGGCACTGCCTGCACGGTTTTTCCAGTCCAGCATGGCGATATCCTTTCAATCACTTGAGTTCATGCACGTCAATTGTCCGGGTGCGGTCAAACACTCCGACCACAACCCTACCCCATCGTGCCCATCGGCGCGGGGCTTTTAACCGAAAGTGGCAGGAGGGAGACGTTCGACTATAAAGGATGCACGCTTTTTACGCAGCGTGACCATTGGGTCGGTAACTGAATCCCCAAGACTTGCACTTAATTGACGTATGACACTCATGCAACAGAAAAGAGGTGCTAGCATAGAGCCATCAGTCGACCTCAGCATGCACCCTCACTAGTAGTCAGGATATGACCGAGCCAGAAGACCCCAGCCGTGAGCGTCTCAAGCACCATTTTGCCCAGCGGGTAATTCATCAGGCACGTCAAATTCTTGAGATCTGGCAACGCCTGCAACGCAGCGAATGGTCGAACACCGATTTGTCCGAACTCAGCGAAGCCAACCTGCGCCTGCTGCGCTTTGCCGAGCGTTTCGAACAGCCGGAACACGGCCAGCTGGCACGACACATCGGCGAATCGCTCAAGGTGGTGGACGAAAATCGCGGCCGGCTGAGCAGCCAGGTCATCACCGAACTCAACCGCCTGATGCAACGCCTGTCCCGCACCGGTCTGCGCCAGGGTGATCAGCTGGAACAAACCTTACTGCCGCCGATGCGCAAGCCCATCTACGTGATGCTGGCCGATCACGACCGCGCCGAACGCCTGGCCAAGCAGTTGGAATTCTTTGGCATGAGCGCCCAGTCCCTGGACAGTGTGCCGGCGTTTCGTGCCTCCCTCGCAGAGCGCCTGCCGTCGGCGATTGTGATGGATGTGGACTTCTGCGGGGCGGGCCTGGGCCTCAAGCTGGCCGCCGAAGCCCAGGAAGGCCTCGAGCAAAAGCTGCCGCTGCTGTTTTTCAGCTTGCACGAAACCGACACGCCAACGCGCCTGGCCGCCGTGCGCGCCGGTGGCCAGGAGTTCCTCACCGGCACCCTGGAAGCGTCGAGCCTCTTGGAAAAGATCGAAGTGCTGACCTGCGTCGCGCAGTACGAACCTTATAAAGTGCTGATCATCGATGACTCGCGGGCACAAGCGCTGCACACCGAGCGCCTGCTCAACAGCGCCGGCATCGTCACGCGCACCTTGATCGAACCGATCCAGGCCATGGCCGAACTGGCGGATTTCCAGCCGGACCTGATCATCCTCGACATGTATATGCCTGCCTGTACCGGCACCGAACTGGCCAAGGTGATTCGCCACAACGACCGGTACGTCAGTGTGCCGATCATCTACCTGTCGGCCGAAGACGACCTGGATAAACAGCTGGACGCCATGAGCGAAGGCGGCGACGACTTCCTCACCAAGCCGATCAAGCCGCGCCACCTGATCACCACCGTGCGCAACCGAGCCGCCCGTGCCCGTAACCTCAAGGCGCGAATGGTGCGCGACAGCCTGACCGGGCTATACAACCACACCCATATCCTGCAATTGCTCGAAGACTGCAGCTTCCGCGCCCGCCGCGAGAACAAGCCACTGAGCTTTGCGATGCTCGACATCGACCACTTCAAGCGCGTCAACGACAGCCACGGCCACCCCATGGGCGATCGCGTGATCAAGAGCCTGGCGCTGTTTCTCAAGCAACGCCTGCGCAAGACCGACTACATCGGGCGCTACGGCGGCGAAGAGTTCGCCATCGTGATGCCCGACACCGACCTGGAGTCGGCCTGCAAGGTACTGGACGAAATCCGTGGGCGCTTTGCCGAAATTCACTACCCGGCCCAGCCGCAGGATTTATGGTGCACCTTCAGCGCCGGGCTGGTGGAGCTGTGCGACGGCTCCGACAGCCTGATGATGGCTGCCCAGGCCGACGAGGCGCTGTACCGCGCCAAGGACGCAGGACGCAACCGCGTGCAAGCCGCTCGTACATCAAAGCAAAGTGCCACCTTTTCACCGGAATCCACCGAATCCGTCATAACTTTGTAATGGAAACGCAATAACTTCAGGCACTTATCTTTTGCTGTCGGTTGAAACCACGCATGCGCCTGAAGCTGCTGACCAATCTCAATACCCTTCTGCTGGTGGCCGTGTGCCTGGCCCTTGGAGCGACGCTATGGTGGTCGCAACGTGCGCTGGAACGGCCGTATCTGCTGATGGAACGCTACCTGGGCCTGTCGCAGACCTTTCAGAACCAGGCCGCACGCAACATTGATGATTACCTCTCCAGCGGCGATGCCCTGCGTTTGAGCAGCGCCAGTCAAAGCCTGGAAAACCTGTTGCAGCATCTTGACGAATTGCCGGCAGAACCTGGGC
Organism: Pseudomonas edaphica; assembly: GCF_005863185.1. GTDB lineage: Bacteria > Pseudomonadota > Gammaproteobacteria > Pseudomonadales > Pseudomonadaceae > Aquipseudomonas > Aquipseudomonas edaphica. The sequence continues at coordinate 3,840 of NZ_VBVZ01000176.1, read as the reverse complement.
AAAACCTGCGCCCCAGCCTGGTGGATCTGGACACCTTCAGCAAAACCGACCTGCTCGCCGCCGGCAAACTGGCGGGCGACCCGCAAGCCCTGTTGCTGCAAGCCGAACGTGAGCTGGGCGCGAACCTTGAGCAACTGAGCCAATACGCCACGGGCGTCAACTCACCAGACGCCGCTCGCTACCTGCCGCCCTTGCTGGCCGCGTCCCAGCACCTGGGCAAACTGTCCCTGGCCCGCGACAAACTGGTCAGCAGCGGGCGCGCGGAGTTGGCCGATGACGTGGAGCGCGAGGTCGCCAGTATCCGCACTCAGGCCGACGTGTTGGCGGGGTTGCCATTGCTTGGTGTCAAGGCCAGCAGTGAATCCAGCGCCGATGATTTTTCCGCCATGATGGGCCTGGAAAACAGCGAGAAAGCCGAAGTTCAGGACACCGGCGTCGACCTCAAGCGCGAACTCAACAGCCTGTTGACCCGCTACCCCGCCGAACTCAAGCGTACCCGCGAGCAAATCCAGCAGCGCACCGCACTGGCCGCCGCCACTCATTTAAAAATCGCCGCCGTGCAACAGGCCATCTCCGGCCTGGAGCCGGTGGTACGCGCCCAACACGCCAGGATCCAGGGCGAAGTTCGCCTGTTACAAGGCGTGATGATCGGCCTGATCCTGCTGATTGCCCTGCTGATCGACACCCTGCAACGGCGCCTGGCGCGGGTGCTGACCAACCTCGCGCCCGCCCTGTCGACCTGGGCCGAAGGTGATTTCAGCCAGCCGATTGCGCTGGGCAAGACCAACCGCGAACTGCACGATATTGAAGCCTCGCTGAACCGCTTGCGCGCTTACCTGGTGGACCTGGTGGGCACCATTCGCGCAAATGCCGAACAAGTCGCCGGCAGCAGCCGCGCCCTGGCCGAGCTGAGCAGTGGCCTGCACGACGGGGCCGAGCGTCAGGCCGGCGATACTGCGCAGATCCGCGATTCCCTGGGCGAGCTGGAAGCCACCATTCAGCAAGTGGCCGGCGATGCCAGCCAGGCCGCCGGTGCCAGCCGCAGTGCAGGCCTGGCCGTGGAACAGGGCCAACGGGTGATCGGCCTGAGCCTCACCGGCTTGCACGCACTGGTGGGTGAAGTGCAGCAAAATGCGCAGATGATCGAAAAACTCGCGGAAGAATCCGCCACCATCGGCGGCGTGCTCACCGTGATTCGCTCGATTGCCGACCAGACCAACCTGCTGGCCCTCAACGCCGCCATCGAGGCTGCGCGCGCCGGGGAAGCCGGGCGTGGGTTTGCCGTGGTGGCTGACGAAGTGCGCACCCTGGCCCAGCGCACGGCGGGCGCCACCGCTGAAATCCAGGGTTTGATCACCGGCCTGCAAAGCGCCGCCCATCAGTCGGTGCAGGGCATGCGCGCGCAGGTCGAACACGCCGAAGCCACCGCCCAGCAGGCCCAGGCGGCCGACGGCGCGCTGGATGAAATCGTCGGGGCGATCCAGACCATTTCCGACACTGCCGTGCGCATCGCCGATGTGACCGCGCAGCAGAGTGGCGCCGTCAGTGAGATTCGTGACAACAGCGAGCGGATTCACCAGCTGGGCGAGGATAATCTGCTGCGAATCGGCCAAGGCCGCCGCCAGGGTGAGCATCTGTTGGAACTGGGTGGGCAACTGAACACTGCCGTGCAGGCGTTTCGCGTTTAATGCGATCGAGATCGTGCCCACGCTCTGCGTGGTCATGCATCCTGTGACGCTCTGCGTCACGACTTTAGAGCGGGACGCGGAGCGTCCGGGGCGGCATTCCCACGCGGAGCGTGGGAACGATCAATCACTGACCAAATCCAGCCTCACAGTCACAAATTTTGCGCAATCATCGCTAATCGTGCCGCCTACTGCATAGAACTGGACAGTCACAAAGGCTTTGCGGCATAGTCGCCGGGTTCTGACGCACCCACATCAATAACAAGGAACAGCCGATGGCGACCTTACTGGTTCTTCACGGACCCAACCTGAACCTGCTCGGTACCCGTGAACCGGGTGTCTACGGGGCGGTGACCCTGGAACAGATCAACCTTGATCTGGAACGCCGGGCGCGTGAAGCCGGCCACCATTTGCTGTACCTGCAAAGCAATGCCGAGTACGAATTGATTGATCGCATCCATGCCGCGCGTGGCGAAGGCGTGGACTTTATCCTGATCAATCCCGCCGCTTTTACGCATACAAGTGTTGCATTACGTGACGCGCTGCTGGCGGTGAGCATCCCATTTATCGAAGTGCATTTGTCGAACGTGCACAAACGCGAAGCTTTCCGCCATCACTCCTACTTCTCCGACGTAGCAGTAGGTGTGATCTGCGGCCTTGGCGCCAGCGGTTACCGACTGGCCCTGGAGGCCGCCCTGGAACAACTTGAACAACCGGCCAAGCGCCCCTGACCGACCCTTGGGAGTTGATGATTCATGGATATCCGTAAAGTTAAGAAACTGATCGAACTGCTGGAAGAATCCGGTATCGACGAGCTGGAAATCAAGGAAGGCGAAGAGTCCGTACGGATCAGCCGCCACAGCAAGACCCCGGCTCAACAGTTCTACGCGCCACAGATGCAAGCACCTGCTCCGGCTGCCGCACCTGCCGCCGCCCCGGCTGCTGCCGCTGCACCTGCCGCCCCAGCCGCGCCTGCGCTGAACGGCTTCGTGGTCAAGTCGCCAATGGTCGGTACTTTCTACCGCACCCCGGCACCGACCTCGCCAGCCTTCGTTGAAGTCGGCGCAACCGTGAAAGTGGGCGACACCATCTGCATCGTTGAAGCGATGAAAATGATGAACCACATCACCGCTGAAAAAGCCGGCGTCATCGAATCCATCCTGGTAGAAAACGGTCAGCCGGTTGAGTACGACCAGCCGCTGTTCACCATCGTTTGAACCGCGGAGCGCCTTCGATGTTGAAACCTGCGAAGAAACTGCAAAAAGTCCTGATCGCCAACCGCGGCGAGATCGCGCTGCGTATCCTGCGCGCCTGTAAGGAAGAGGGCATCAAGACCGTCGCTGTTTACTCGACGGCCGATACCGAATTGATGCACGTGAAACTGGCGGACGAAAGCATTTGCATCGGCCCGCCACTGGCCACGAACTCGTACCTGAAAGTCTCGAACATCATCGCGGCCGCTGAAGTGACCGGCGCTGATGGCATCCACCCAGGCTACGGCTTCCTCGCGGAAAACGCCGATTTCGCCGAACAGGTGGAAAAATCCGGCTTCGCCTTTATCGGCCCTAAAGCCGAAACCATCCGCCTGATGGGCGACAAGGTTTCGGCCAAGGACGCCATGATCGCAGCCGGCGTGCCAACCGTTCCAGGTTCCGACGGCCCACTGCCGGAAGACGAGGCAACCGCCCTGCGCATTGGTCGCGAAGTCGGTTACCCGGTGATCATCAAGGCCGCCGGTGGCGGTGGTGGTCGCGGCATGCGTGTGGTGCACAAGGAAGAAGACCTGATCGAAGCTGCCAAGCAGACCCGCTCCGAAGCGGCTGCCTGGTTCGGCAACCCGATGGTCTACCTGGAGAAGTACCTGACCAACCCACGTCACGTGGAAGTGCAGGTACTGTCCGACGGCCAGGGCCACGCCATCCACCTGGGCGACCGCGATTGCTCGCTGCAACGTCGTCACCAGAAGGTACTGGAAGAGGCACCGGCACCGGGCCTGGACGAAACCGCGCGCCAGGAAGTACTGGCTCGCTGCGTCAAGGCGTGCATCGACATCAACTACCGTGGCGCCGGTACCTTTGAGTTCCTCTACGAGAACGGCCGCTTCTACTTCATCGAGATGAACACTCGTGTGCAGGTAGAGCATCCGGTTTCGGAG
>NZ_VBVZ01000175.1 GCF_005863185.1 Pseudomonas edaphica | reverse complement strand
GAACCTGATAGTCCACCGCCACAATGCGGCCCGACTCGTACCGCAGAAACAGCGAGCGACCTACACCATTGTCCAGCCGCTCAACCCGCCCCAAACGATCGCGGAAAACCCGCAACCGGTTGTCATATGCATCGCTGATGGCTGTCAGCACACCCTCTTGAAAGTGGTAGAACCGCGACGCCTGGGCCAGCACCAGTTCATCGGGCAAATCGCCCAAGTAGATCGCCGCTTCAGCCAAGCTATTGGTAATCGCCGGTCGAGCAGCGGAGGGCAGCACAAACTCGGTACGGCGATTCTCATGATCCGTCCACACCACCGAATCACCGGAAACAGAAAGCCGCTGCGCCAGCGAATGACTCCAGCCAAACCCCAACCCGCAATCCACTTCCACTGCACTGGTGCGATACAACCGCGTCCACTCAAACGGCAAAACCCCATCCAACGTGCCATCGGTGAGGGTCAGCAGTTCCTCGCCGGTGACCATCGACACCGGGCAGCCGTTGGTAACGGTTCTGTCGGCCGGAGCCGCCGCATCGCCATTAAGGTTCTTACCCGAAGCAGGCACGTCATCAACGTGTTCTTTTTGCTTAACCACTGCGTTTTGCCGCGCCCGCCAGCGCATCTGCAGCGTGCCTTGCTTCAACCCGCCAACCACTCCGCGAACCGCCACCGCCTTGTAACGGTCCACCGCCTGCATGAATTTGGTCAGCATCCCGAGCAGGCTCCTGACAAAACCCACAGCGGCATCCAGCACCCGCGCGCCATACTTGGCCAGCCGCAAGCCGAGATAAGCCACGCCCGCCGCCGGCAACGCGATGGTCAGTACTGCGCCGATCACCAGATCAATCAGCAGCGACACTACAAACCCTGCCGCCGTTTCCGCGATTTCGCCGGGTGGCAGTGCGTCCAGCCAGAGCATCGCGGTGCGCAGGATCAGGTACAGCGCGGCCTCGTCGCTGGCCAATAACATGGCCTGTTCCAGGACCTTGGGCGCATCGGTGGCCAACTGCGCCAACCTGGCGGCCTCGGCGCCGAGTTGCTCAGCAAATTTCAGCGGGTCTTCAAGAATCGCCTGAACCAGCTTGATGCTGTCCCATACATCGCGGATTGCCGCCCAACTGCCCGCCAGCACGCCGCTGCCAATCGCGCTGGCGGTCGATTGTTGCCAGTACGGTTTGAAATCTTTCCACTGCTCGCGCAGCCAGTGCTCCAGGTCGGCCGTCAGCCCTGCGTAAGAGGCAAACAGCGCGTCCACTTGCTGCGCAGAAACGCCGCCCTGCACCCGCACCTGATAGCGCCCACCAGCGGCGCAAAAATGCGAACCCTTGCCATGTTCATCGAGCATGACAAGCGTGGAACTGCCGTCATCCAGCCCGACAACCTCCACCGGGATATCGCCGATCGGCACGTCATACACTGATTCGAACAAGCTCTGGATTTTCAGCTCGCCGCCCGCCGGGCACTGGGCCACGGTGGAAAAGCCCATGTCAGTAATACTCACGGACTGTTGCGCATCGCCAACCCGCAGCACACGGTCCATCCCCAACAGCGACGGCATGTCGGCAGCATGGCTGAGCGTATCCAACGCCCGCGCATACCAGGCGCCCACCTGCTGGCGATACTCCGCCAGGCTCTGATGAAAGCCGTTGAGCTCATGTTCGATAAAGGCGATGTGGGCGGCGTTGGTCATCCGTGACGTCTCGGCAAAAAATGGCAAGGCGTCGGAGTCTGCTGCAGGAAAAAGCCGCTGGACGAATGGTTGGAAAAATCAGAATGGGATGACGCAGGACGGGTAAAAACCGCGAAAAACTATCCCGAAGGACTACGCAAAAAAGCGACCCGGCTCATTGCAATAAAGTCATGCAAATAAAAATGACTCTCATCCTTGCCCGATTTCGCGACATGGCCGTCATGGTTAATAGAACCTCCATTACGCAGGATTTCCCATGTCGCGCCTTGCTCGTCCCTTGCACCCACTGGCCCTGTCGGTGGCGATGGCTTTTGCCGCTGTGCCGTTGTTCGTCGTCCAGCCATTGTTTGCCGAAGAAACCGGCAGCGCGTTGCGCCGTTTTTCGGTTCCCGCGGGTGATTTGAGCCAATCCCTCAATAGTCTCTCCGAGCAGGCCGGGCTGGTACTGGCGTTTGATGCAAGCTTGACGCGCGGCAAGCACAGCAACGGTGTGAGCGGGCAATACGACACCGACGTGGCATTGGCGCAATTGCTCGCCGGCAGTGGCTTGCAGGCCATCAAGATCTCCGCCGACCGCTATCGCCTCGAAGCGCTCCCGGACGATGGCGGCGCCATGCAGTTGCAGGCCACCACCATCAGCGGCGCCTACCAGAGCGAAAGCCCCACTGGGCCGGTGGCGGGTTATGTCGCCACTCGCAGCCTGTCGGGCACCAAGACCGATACCGCGCTGATCGAGACGCCGCAGTCGATTTCGGTGGTCACCAAGGACCAGATGCGTGCGCAAAACGCCGAAAGCCTCAACCAGATCCTGCGCTACAGCGCCGCCGTGGTGCCGGAGACCCGTGGGGCCACGGCTTCGCGCCTCGACCAACTGACTATCCGTGGCTTCGCCCCGGCAACCTACCTCGACGGCCTGCGTATGCCATCGAGCCGAGATGCCTTGCCGCAAAAAGACGCCTTCGACCTTGAGCGCGTCGAAGTGCTGCGCGGCCCGGCCTCGGTGTTGTACGGGCAGGGCACGCCAAGCGGGGTGATCAACATGGTCACCAAACGCCCGCTGGACACGCCGTTTCATGAAGTCGGCGTGGAATACGGCACCTTCAACAAGAAGCGCACTACCTTTGATTTAAGCGGCCCGATTGATGATCAGGGTGTGTATGCCTATCGCGTGGCGGGGTTGTTCGATGACGCCGATGGCCAGGTCGACCACACCGAAACCCGCCGCCAGTCGCTGTCCAGTGCCTTCACCTGGCGCCCGGACGATGCTACCTCGCTGACCTTGCTTGGGCATTTTCAGAAAGACCCGAAGGGCGCGTCCTACGGGTCGGTGCCAGCCTGGGGCTCGGTGCTGCGCAGCCCTACGGGACGCAAGATCGATGTGGACTTCTATGACGGTGAAAAGAACTTCGAAAAAAGCGACCGCGAGCATTACTCCCTCGGCTATGCCTTCGAACATCACTTCAACGACGTGTGGACGGTGCGCCAGAACGCCCGTTACCTGCGCGCCGAGGGCGTCTATCGCAGCATCTATAACAGCTACCTGATGGGCGACTACCGCACCTCCAAGCGCTCGACCATCGCTGCCGATGTGGACATGGATGCCTACACCCTCGATAACCAGGTGCAGGCCAAATTCGACACTGGTTCGTTGCAGCACACGCTGTTGATGGGGCTCGATTACCAGAACACCCGCACCGACACCAAGACCGGTTATGGCAGTGGCCCGAACCTGGATATCTTCGATCCGGTCTACGGCGCGCCGGTCACCACACCCGCGTTCATCACCGACGCGACCTCGCGCAGCGAGCAGACCGGTGTTTATCTGCAAGAGCAAATGAAGTGGGACCAATGGGTGTTGTTGCTGGGTGGTCGGTATGACTGGGCCAGCACCGACAGCACCACCAAAACCATCAGCTCCGGCACCAAGAGCAAGTCGTCGCTGGACAGCAAGGCCTTTACCGGGCGGGTCGGCCTGGTCTACCTGTTCGATAACGGCCTGGCGCCGTACGCCAGCTACGCGGAGTCGTTCAACCCGCAATCGGGCACGGGTTACGGCGGTTCGGTGTTCAAGCCGACCGAAGGCAAACAGTATGAAATCGGCATCAAGTACCAGCCGCCAGGCAGCAACAGCTTCATTACGGCGGCGATTTTCGACTTGCGCCAATCCAACGTGCCGACCATGGATCCGGACCCGACGCACCTGTGCGGCAGTGGCCGCTGCCAGATCCAGGACGGCGAGCAACAGTCCCGTGGCTTTGAACTGGAAGGCAAGGCCAGCCTCAACGACAACCTGAACATTACCGCGGCTTACGCCTATCTGGACAACCGCGCGAGCAAATCCAACAGTACCGTTCGCTACGCGCCGATCAGCGATGTCGGCACTGGGCCGGCGATTGCCGTTGAGGGCACCACCACCTACGGCGTGCCACGCCATACGGCCTCGGCGTGGGCCGACTACACCTTCCACGACGGCCTGCTCAAGGGCTTCGGCGTGGGGGCGGGCGCGCGGTATGTGGGCTCGTCCTGGGGCGATACCGCCAACACCCTGAAGGTACCGGGCTACACCTTGATGGATGCGGCGCTGCACTACGACATCCCGAATATCGCCAACCCCAAAGACAACCTGCGCCTGGCGCTGAACGCGACCAACCTGGCAAACAAAGAATACGTGGCCTCGTGCTACTCCTATTCGTGGTGCTGGTATGGCTCGCAGCGCACCGTGCAGGCGAGTGCCACTTACCAGTGGTAATCGGCACCCTTTAGGGTGATCCGTTTTTTGTGGCGAGCGAGCTTTTGTGGCGAGCGAGCTTGCTCGCGCTGGGCTGCGCAGCAGCCCCAAAACCTGACACTTGGGTACACCTGAAGTACACGGTCATCCGGTCAAGGGGCCGCTGCGCGCCCCAGCGCGAGCAAGCTCGCTCGCCACAGTCGCTCGCCACAGGGTTTGCCGACATCTATTAGGTAAATGTTTACCCAGGAAGGCAATTTAATGGCCCCTTTGTAACAAAATCCCCGCCAAAATCACTTTTATTTTCAGGTGGTTAGATGGGGATGCAAATGCGCACTGTTGGAATGATGCTGATCGCCTGTTCCCTGGCTGGCGGCGCGGCGAGCGTGCAGGCCCGAGAGTTGCGCGAGGGTGACAAGTACATGTGCAGTTGGGGCGCAGGCACTGCCGCCAGGGCACAGGAACTCAAGCTGTCGGGTGTGTCGCTGTATGCCGCGCGGCAGAAGATCCAGACCATCAAGTTCAGCAAATCGTGGATGCGCATGATGGCCATGGGCATCACCGAGCAGACCTACGACAGCCGCTCACGGCTCAAGCCCGACGTCATCCGCCAGAGTTTTTACCAGGACTGCCTGCGCTACAAAGTGGCGCGTAAATGATCCAGGGCTGTTTTGCACCGGTCAGTGCAAAATCTGCGTAAGCCTGTCCAACTTTGCCTTGGCGCTGCTGGCCATACTGGCGCCAGGTAAACCAAGAGGCACAGGCCATGACTGATTACGTATTCCCCCCCGCGCCAACCCCATCCCTGGCCGTACAGGGCAGCGACGCACGTTTCCCGCTGCGCCGCGTGTTCTGCGTGGGCCGCAACTACAGTGAACACGCCCGTGAAATGGGGCATGACCCGGATCGCGAACCGCCATTTTTCTTTATGAAACCGGCTGATGCAGTGGTGCCGGCCGAAGGCGTGATCGCCTACCCGCCGCTGACTGCCGACCTGCACCATGAGGTGGAACTGGTGGTGGCCATCGGCAAGGGTGGGGTGGATATCAGCCCTGAAGACGCTTTGTCCCACGTTTGGGGGTATGGCGTCGGCATCGACTTGACCCGTCGCGACCTGCAGGCCGAGGCGAAAAAGCTCGCGCGTCCGTGGGATTGGGGCAAGTCGTTCGATGAATCGGCGCCCAGCACCGCCTTGCAACCTGCGAGCGTTATCGGGCACCCGGCCAGCGGCAAGATCTGGCTAAAGGTCAATGGTCAGCAGCGTCAGGTCGGCGACTTGGCTGACCTGATCTGGTCGGTGAGTGAAATCATCAGCTACGCCTCAAAATCCGTAGCACTCAAGGCCGGTGACCTGATCTTTACCGGCACCCCGGCAGGCGTCGGCGCGTTGCAGCGTGGGGATGCGGTTACCGCTGGCATCAAGGGCATCGGCGAGTTGAGTTTCACCCTCAGCCAGGGTTGAGGCTAAAGTGGTGCCCAGGCCCTTCGAGAGACTGTTATGCCAGGCACCCGCGTCACCACCTATGGCATGGAACAACGCAGCGACCGCCCCGACTTCTATATCCGCGACAAGCGCGGGCGGGCGGCGCTGACCAGCCCGCATCGGCATGAATACTTCCAGATCCAGATCAACCTGGGCGGCGACACCGTGCAACATATCGGCGGCGCGGTGCGTCCGTTCCCGCACAAAGCCATGGCGTTTATCCTGCCCCATCGCCTGCATGTGATTCCCCACCCGCAAGACGGCGAGTTCATGCTGATCAACTTCAGCCAGGCGTTCTTCCTGCCGCAGTTGACCTGCGACCCGCTGGACCTGGAAGACATCCCCATCAGCCAGGCGCCGGAGCTGTCACCGTTCCGTTTTCAGGAGCACCTGGACTTCATCCTTGACGACGCCGACTTTGAACAAGTGCACATCTGGCTCGGCCATATGCGCACCCTGGACGCCCAGCGCACTTTCGGCGCACGTGAGCGCTTGAAGGGCTACTTGTTCCAACTGATCGGCCTGGTTTGCCAGCAGTACGCCGAACCCTTGCAGGCGTTTGCCGCCAATAACACCACCCGACGCGGACGCAAAGACGCCTTGGCACGGGTGCACGGCTATATCCGCGAGCATCTGCACGAGCCGGGCCTCAATCTTACTGACGCTGCGGCCGCTGCGTTCCTGTCACCCAACTACCTCACCCATTTGCTGCGCAAAGAAACCGGCAAACCCTTTTCTCAGTGGGTGCTCGACCGCCGCATGCAATTGGCGCGCACCTTATTGCTCAACACTGCGCAATTGATAGGTGCAGTTGCCCTGCGTTGCGGGTTTACCGACGAGGCGTACTTTTCCCGCTGCTTTCGCAAGGCCCATGGCCTGGCGCCGGGGCAGTTTCGGCGTCAACAACAGGCAAAACCCCTGTAGTCGAGCGCCTTCTCTTACAAATCCACGACAATCTGTGTGTTTCTATTTACATACAATTGCGTGCATCCACGGAGGAGGCATCTATGCAAAACCCTATTCGGCTGGCGACGCTGGCGGATATCGACACGTTGTTCGCCATTCGCACGGCCGTGGTGCAGAACCACTTGAGCCGTGAGCAGATGGCGGATCTGGGCATTACGCCACAGGTGCTGGCGGACAGCATCCGTGAAGCGCCGTGCGTGTGGCTGGCAGAAGTGGAGGGCCAGCCGGCGGCTTTTTCAATGGTCAACTTTGACAGCGGCGAGGTATTTGCGATGTTCGTATTGCCCGCCTACGAAGGCCGGGGTTTGGGCCGTCAACTGATGGCGGTGGCTGAAGCCGCACTGTTTGAGCACCACCCGACGCTGTACCTGATCACCGACGGGCGCGGTGAAATCCGCGCCAACGGGTTTTACCAACGGCTGGGCTGGACGCAGGTGGGCCGGGTCGAGGGCGATGATGTGCGGTATGAAAAGAGCAGGGCACCTTAAATCATGAACCCGGCAGAACCCCCGTCCACCAACGGCCTTCGCTATGCGACGATCGGGGTTGCGTGCGCCGCGGTGCTGCTCGGCATCTTGTTTATGCGCTTCAATGCTCAGGTTGACCTGGAACGGGAAGAGGCCGCCGAACGCTTGGCGCTGTGCCAACATCTTGAAAGTGTGGCCCGTGCCACTTCGACTACCAGTCTGGAATCGCTTGAGGCCTGTAAGCAACTCAGAAAGCGTTACAGCGAGAGTGCCGCGCCGTGATAAGCAATAACCCTATTTGAACAATGGATATATAGCCACTAAGTGATAAGGGCTATATCGGTTTATTGCACCAAAAAGTGGCACTTGCTGACTTGGCTACCTTAAAAATCATGTGGTTATTGAATGACTTACGCGGCTTTTAATCCGACGAAAGGAATAAAATAATCTTGTTGCAGGTTTTGACAATCGTTACTATAGCCGGGCGTTCACCTCCCACGGTTTATGCATTTTTAAATCCCAAGTTTCCATCAGCTACTTGGGATTTTTTTTGCCTGGAGTTTGACCTCGGCATCACACTTCACTATCAGCGAACTCTGCACGCATGCGTCCATTGCGTTTGGCCTGATACAGCAACTTGTCGACCGACTCGACGAACGCCAGCAGGTCGCTGTTGGGCGTCACGGTATGCGTGCCCACCCCCAGGCTCAGGCTCAGCAACTTGGAAACCGGCGAAACGGCGTGTTCGATCTGCTGCTGGCAAATCAAGTGCAGGCAGCGCTGCGCCACTTGCCTGGCTGAGGCTGCGTCGGTTTCGGGCAGCAACCACACAAATTCCTCGCCGCCGATACGCGCAATAAAATCCCGTGGCCGGTTGGCCGCCTGCGACAAAGTGCGGGCCACCTGGCGCAAGGCTTCATCGCCCTTGATATGGCCGTAGTGGTCGTTGTACTGCTTGAAAAAGTCTATATCCAGAATAATCAACGACAGCGGCAATTGGCTGCGCAGGGCACTGGCCCATTCGCGTTCGAGCACGGTGTCGAACATGCGGCGGTTGGCGATGCCGGTGAGGCCGTCCTGGAAGGAGTATTCCTCCAGTTGTTTTTGCAGGCGGATCAAGTGCTCTTCGGTCTTCTTGCGCTCGCTGATATCGAACATAAAGCCGATCAAGGCTTCGACTTCGCCGTCCTTGCGCACCACATGCACCACATCGCGGATCCACACATACTCGCCGTTGGCCGTCAGTGCGCGGTAGTCGGCTTCGTGGTCCACGCCGGCACGCGATTGCGACACGCAAAAGTTCACCACGTATTCACGGTCGTCCGGGTGCATGCGTTCGACCCAATCATCCACGCTCACCCAGCTTTGCGGGCTCCAGCCCAGCAGCGTTTCGATCTGCGGGCCGATGTAGCTGAAGGTCATGCTCTGCCAGTCGATGCGCCAAGGGATGGCCTTGGTCGACTCCAGCAGGGTTTTGTACACGTCGCTGTCGGGCTGGCTCGGGGGAACGATGCTCATGGCGGGCGGCTCAGGGTGATGGCGAAAAGCCAAGAGCGTCTTTTGATACAGGTTGTGAGTCAAGCCCTTGCCAAAGCAGCAGACGAGAGGTCGTGTGTTGGGTTTCTGGCGCCAGTGCACCAGCGTTTACAGGGCGAAATGTGGCACAGCTATCACTTTTGAATTAATTGTTCAGTAGCAGGCAAAACCTTATCTATGCTGGTTGCATCACACCCACAGGGTCGAACCCAGGGATGGGGGCTCAGCATGATTGCGCTCGACGAACTCAATAAGATCATGGCCGCGGGCTTCCTGCCGCTGGCCTGTGATTGCAGCCTCAACAGCGACGGCTCGCTGCGCATCAGGGTGTTCGAGCCAGCGTCGGGTCGCGTCGATCTGCTGTTGACCCGGGTCTCGCCCCAAGGCCTGGACAGCATCCGTTCCATCTCAAACCTTATTGGCGAACTGCGCACCGAGATCAAGGCCGGGCGGCGTGGTTTTGCGGCAGTCGGTTAACTGTTGACGCTGCTGGTGGGGGCGGTGTCAGCGCCATAGTAGCGCCAGCAGCAATGCCGATGTTCCGGCAGGATTACGCAGCCGCTGAGGCTGACGATCAACAGGGCGGCAACCAGCATAGAGAGTCGACGGGGCATGATATTTCCTCATTGTGTGTTTTGCGTTACCTGTTGAACGCCACCACCTGCACAAATCCGTCGCGATGCTTTCAAACATTTCATCCAGCGTTTTCTTCCCTTGAGCAATACTCCCATCGTCGAGAAACAATTCACCGTTCTCGCGACGGATTTTCCTGTGCCCAGCGTTCAACCCATCAGATGCGAACATTTTCGTCCGCCGTATGAAGGAGTTGCCATGAACCCTCTGGCCAAATTGCGCTATGCCTTGTTGGTCCCGCTGGCCTTCGCCGCGCTTGTCAGCACCCCGACCTTTGCCCAGACCGAAGTGATCATTCGCCAGGCCCCACCGGCCGAACGCGTTGAAGTGATCCCGGCTGAGCGCCCGGGCTTTGTCTGGGACCGTGGCCACTGGCAATGGGAACGTGGCGCGTATGCCTGGGTGCCGGGCCACTGGCAGGAAGTAGTGCGTAACGCACGCTGGGAGCCTGGGCACTGGGAATCCCGTGGCCCCAACTGGTACTGGCGCAAAGGGCACTGGATTCGCTGAAACCTCTTAGCCCCCGGACCGAGTATTACCTGATTGAAAGACACTGATCCGGACGTTGAGCTACTGGCACGTATCGGCAACAACGAACCTGCGGCCGTCAACGAAATGGTGACGCGCAAGCTGCCGCGCCTGCTTGCGCTTGCCGGGCGGCTGCTGGGGGATGCCGACGAAGCCAAGGACGTGGCCCAGGAAAGCTTCCTGCGCATCTGGCGCCAGGCGGCCAACTGGCGCCCCGGCGAAGCGCGTTTTGACACTTGGCTGCACCGCGTGGCGCTCAACCTGTGCCATGACCGCTTGCGCCGGCGCAAGGAACGCCCGTTGAACGAGGATGAAGCGCTGGAACTGGCAGACAGCGCACCCTCGCCAGATGAACAGTTGGAAACGGCGGACCGCAGTGCAAGGATGGCCGCCGCCCTGGCGGCCTTGCCCGAGCGCCAGCGTGAAGCCATTGTGCTGCAGTACTACCAGGAGCTGTCGAACATCGACGCCGCGGCCCTGATGAACATCAGCGTCGAGGCACTGGAGAGCCTGCTGTCGCGGGCCCGACGCCAGTTGCGCAGCCAACTTGCCGACACACCC
>NZ_VBVZ01000174.1 GCF_005863185.1 Pseudomonas edaphica | reverse complement strand
GGACGAGAACCCGAAAAACGATATAGCGCGTTATGGCCTGGCCATCGCGCAGATCAAGGGTACCCAGTTCAAAGAGGCGCGGGAAAGCTTGCAGCCGCTGCTGGCCAAGGCGCCCAACGACATTACCTACAACCTGGCGCAGATCGAGTTGGATATCGACAGCAACCGCCTGCCGGATGCCCAGCAACGTACTGATCGGATGCTGGCCCAGTACCCCGGCAGCTATCCGCTTAATCAGATTCGCATAGATGTGCTGCTCAAGCAGAACCGTACGGCCGATGCTGAAAAGGCACTGGACGGGTTGCTCAAGTCGCGCCCCGATGATCCGGATGTGTGGTACCAGGTGGCAGAGACTCGCGGCCTGTCCGGCAATATCATTGGTCTGCATCAGGCACGCGCCGAGTACTTTGCTTTGGTGGGTGACTTCAAGCAGGCTATTCAGCAATTGGACTTTGCCAAGCGCCGGGCCGGCAACAACTTCCCACTGTCCTCGCGTATCGACGCGCGCCAGCGTGAGCTGATCGAACAGGAACGCTTGGTGAAAGGGATGATGAGCTAAAACCATCGCCCACAAAAAAGCCCCGCTTTCGGTAACCGAAAGCGGGGCTTTTTATTGAGCTAGCGGATTACTCGGCCAGCTTGAAGGTGATGAAGCTTGCACGGCCCTGACGCAGCACGCGCATCGACACCGAGCGATTCTTCGGCAACGCTTTGGCGATGTCGGTGAATTCCTTGGTGGAGTTGATCGCCTGGTTGTTCAGGTGGGTGATCACGTCGCCCGGCTGCAGGCCGATCAAGGCGGCTGGGCCGTCCTGGACTTCTTTGATCACAACACCGCTCTTGAGGTCGAAGCTCTTCTTCTGCTCGTCGGTCAACTCAACCACGGCAATGCCCAAGCGATTGCTGCTGCGCTCAACGCCTGGCTTGGCGTTGCCCAGTGCGTCCAGGGTTGCACCCTCTTCCGGGATCGCGCCGACGGTCAGCTCAACGGTCTGGCGCTTGCCGTCACGAATCACTTCCAGCTTGGCTTTGCTGCCGGCTTTCAGAGCGCCTACCAGATGCGGCAGGTCGGCGGACATGACGATCGGCTGGCCATTCATGCTCAGGATCACGTCGCCCACTTGCAGGCCGCCCTTGGCAGCCGGGCCGTCGTCCTGAATCTGCGCGACCAAGGCACCGGCCGGCTTGTCGAGGCCGAACGATTCAGCCAGGTCTTTGTTCACTTCCTGGATCACCACACCCAACCAGCCACGGCTGACTTTGCCGCCGCTTTTGAGCTGGTTGGAAACGTCCATGGCCACGTCGATCGGGATGGCGAAGGACACGCCCATGAAACCACCGGAACGGGTGTAGATCTGCGAGTTGATCCCCACCACTTCGCCCGCCAGGTTGAACAGCGGACCACCGGAGTTACCCGGGTTGATCGGCACGTCGGTCTGGATGAACGGTACGTAGTTTTCATTTGGCAGGCTGCGACCGATGGCGCTGACGATACCCTGGGTCACGGTATGGTCGAAGCCAAACGGTGAACCGATCGCAACCACCCATTGCCCGGCTTTAAGGTCCTGGGATTTACCCAGTTTCAGTACGGGCAGGTCTTTACCTTCGATTTTCAGCAAAGCCACGTCGGAACGCGGATCGGTGCCCACCAGCTTGGCTTTCAACTCACTGCGGTCGGCCAGGCGCACGAGAATTTCGTCAGCGTCGGCAATCACATGGTTATTGGTGAGGATGTAGCCGTCTGGCGAAATAATGAAGCCCGAGCCCAGGGACTGCGCCTCACGCTGCCCGCCACCGCCGCCACGCGGGGAGCGTTGTTGCGGCATACCGCGCTCAAAGAACTCGCGCAGCATGGGCGGCAAGCCTTCCAGGTCAGGCATCTGCTGGTTCGAGACTTTGCGATCCGGCAGCTTCTGCGTGGTACTGATATTCACCACGGCAGGCGAAGCCTGCTCCACCAATTGGGTGAAGTCAGGCAGCTCGGCCGCTTGCGCGGACACTGCCTGACCCAGCACCAATACCGTGGCGACTATGGTTAGGTAAGACTTCAAACGTGGTATCGACATACAGCTCCCGTTACGACGAGCAGGGTTGAGCGACAGGGTTCAAGAAACGCCGAAAACTTCGACCGGCATTTTTGTTCCGCGAACAAAATAAGGTCAGAGCCGACAAGCTCTGACCTATAAAAAACATGGGGATGTTTTGCAAGTGAAAATACTGATCCAGAAATTTCATGCTCTCAGCCCCCAACCGCGCAAAGGCTCACATTGAAAGGTCAGGATGAACATAGGATTAACGACTCATGGCTTGGCGGCGGTCTTTTCGCCGCGCACCGACAGCGCGATGCGTTCGGCGGTGCCGATGGGGATTTCGCCTACAACCGTCACCATGACTTCGCCATCGACCGTGTTCAGACGGCGCGACACGGCCACAGTTGGGCCAAGCTGCGTGCGTGTTTCGCTCACACTCGCACCGTCGGTGGACTCAAGAAACACTGAGAAACGTGCAAGCCCGTCGTCGTACATCAGACTGTCGACAGTGGCGTGGGTCTGAGTATCTTTTCGCGAGACGCTGTTGGTGAGCTGAAAACCTGGAGGCAACCAGTCCAGATGCCATGCGTGGGTGGCGGGCACCTCGGGTGCTTTGGTGCTGGAAACAGCCACAGGTGAGCATTCGCTGCTGGGCAGTAAGTCACGATCTGATGGCGCAGCCGAAGTGTTCAGTCGAGTGAACTGGAAGCGCTCCAACAACTGACCCTGCTCATTGAGTAACAGGGACTTTAGCGGCAGCGCGGTTTCACGATCCAGGTGCAACTCAAAGCCATATCGGTATTGATCACGGGGAGTAATTGACACAATCACCGCATTCCGACCGGCCACGCGAGATTTGCCAATGACGGCCAGTTCGTAGAATTGAGTTAGTTTTTGCGGATCCAGAGCGCGCGAAGGCGCATCAGGCGAGTTGCCAAGGCCGGCAACCAAGGCGCCACTGACACACTGCGTGCGTCCATCTACGCGCACCAGTTCCTGGGCAGAGCCGTCGAGTTGCAACAGCCGCTCGCGGACGTGACCGTCTTGGACGCGATGCCAGATGTCATGGGTAGAGAAACTGCCGTTACGCTCGTAGACGAACGTACCTGCAAAGCTTTGCTGCTGTTCTGCACGCCCAAGTCGAGTCAGCCAGTCTTGGGCTTCGTCGGCATGGGCGGATAGTGCAAAACAACCACTGAGCAAAAGCGTAAGGAGCGGTATGGCGCGCATAGGGCCCCTTAGCGGTTTAGCGGTTTTCCAGGCTGGCTGCACGAGCGTATGGCAGAGCGCTTTCAGTGCCTTTCAAGGCCGATTCCTGTGCGTGTTGGCGCAGGTAGCCTGGAAGACGCTGGTCCTGCCAGCCGGATTGCCCTTGAAGTACGCCGTTGGCCATAGGGCCGGTGGCATCAGAGCTTTCCTTGTAGCCGGCCAGTACCGCTGGGCCTTTGACTTGCGGACCGGCCATGACCGGTTGCTGAGTCTGCTGGGCCAGTTCGGCACCGGCAATTTCGTCCTGGTTGTACAGGCGAACACCGGCCAACACGGCAACAGTCACCGAGGCAGCTACTGCCAGGCGACCCAGGCTACGCCATGGACCACGAGCAGCTTTTGCCGGAACGGCTTCATCGGCCAACGCGGCAGAAACGGCCGCAGCAATATCCAGACGAGGGATTAAAAGATCCTTGTGCATCACCGCCCGAGCGACTTGGTAACGAGACCAGGTATCACGGGTTTCGGCATCATCAAATGCGTTGAGCACCCGACGAAGTTCCAGTTCATCCGCTTCGTTATCCATCACTGCGGACAGCGATTCCTGCAGGGCATCACGACTCATGGCGGTTCCTCTCTTGGCTGTCGCCGCTGTCTTTAGTTTTCCTGCAACAACGGTTGCAAGGCTTTGTCGATGGCTTCCCGGGCCCGGAAAATCCGTGACCTTACAGTCCCCACCGGACATTGCATGACGCTCGCAATGTCTTCGTAACTGAGACCATCGAATTCACGTAAAGTTAACGCCGTACGCAAATCTTCTGGCAGTTGCTGAATAGTGCGATGAACGGTGCCTTCGATCTCGTCGCGCAGCAAAGCACGTTCCGGCGACTCGAGATCTTTGAGGCCGTGATCACCATCGTAAAATTCTGCATCTTCTGAACTTACATCACTGTCCGGTGGGCGGCGGCCGCGAGACACCAGATAGTTCTTCGCCGTGTTAATGGCGATGCGGTACAGCCACGTGTAAAACGCACTGTCACCGCGAAAATTGCCAAGTGCACGGTACGCCTTGATAAAGGCTTCCTGTGCAACGTCCTGCGCTTCATGGGTGTCGTGCACAAACCGCACGATCAACCCGAGAATTTTGTGCTGGTATTTCAGCACTAGCAGATCAAATGCTCGCTTGTCGCCACGTTGAACGCGCTCGACCAGCTGCTGATCCTCTTCCTGGGTTAGCATGAACACTCCTCGTTGTACTCGCAGGAGGCTTGCATAACTAAACGATCAGGCTTGCAAACATAGACTAGGACTTCTCGCAAAAGTTCTCCCCCTCCAAGCAAGTTTCCGGCATGCACTGATTTGGCACACACGAAAAACGCAGCACGGGCTAGGCCGGCTGCGCGAATAATCTTGTCGCCGGTTTTCTGACGCGTCCAATGCTCCCGACGGGCCAATAAACTCAACGTTTTCCCAGCTTTCGGGCAACCTGCTATTGAGTCGGGGCTCATGCAAAAAGTTCCCATCTCAATAGCCGGCCGATATGACCCAGCTGTGCACCGTAATTTCACATTGCCACGAATGCCCGGCTATTGTGCCGCTCCCCCCCTCTATATACTAGTGGCCCGTGTGACCCTTTGATTCGCCGATCCAGGCGTCCTGTTTGCGCCAGCCCTTTGGATCGCTTTTTGCGGAATCCTTCAAATGAGCCAACAGTTTCAACACGATGTTCTGGTGATCGGTAGCGGTGCGGCCGGCTTGAGCCTGGCACTCACCCTCCCCAGCCACCTGCGCATTGCGGTCCTGAGCAAGGGCGACCTGGCCAATGGCTCGACATTCTGGGCCCAAGGCGGTGTCGCCGCGGTACTGGACGACACCGACACAGTGCAATCCCACGTCGAAGACACCCTTAACGCCGGCGGCGGCCTGTGCAACGAGGACGCGGTGCGCTTCACCGTCGAGCATAGCCGCGAAGCCATCCAATGGCTGATCGACCAGGGCGTGCCGTTCACCCGCGACGAACACGCGGGCAGCGATGACGGCGGATTCGAGTTCCACCTGACCCGCGAAGGTGGCCACAGCCATCGCCGCATCATCCACGCCGCCGATGCTACTGGCGCCGCCATCTTCAAGACCCTGCTAGAGCAAGCCCGCCAACGCCCCAACATCGAATTGCTGGAGCAACGCGTCGCCGTCGACCTGATCACCGAAAAGCGCCTGGGCCTGGACGGCGAACGCTGCCTCGGCGCCTACGTGCTCAACCGCGCCAGTGGCGAAGTGGACACCTACGGCGCACGCTTCACCATCCTGGCCTCAGGCGGTGCCGCCAAGGTCTACCTCTATACCAGCAACCCCGACGGCGCCTGCGGTGACGGTATCGCCATGGCCTGGCGTTCAGGCTGTCGGGTGGCCAATCTGGAATTCAACCAGTTCCACCCCACCTGCCTGTATCACCCGCAAGCCAAGAGCTTCCTCATCACCGAAGCCCTGCGCGGTGAAGGTGCGCACCTGAAACTTCCCAACGGCGAGCGCTTCATGCAGCGCTTCGACCCCCGCGCCGAACTGGCGCCACGGGATATCGTGGCCCGCGCCATCGACCACGAAATGAAGCGCCTGGGCATCGACTGCGTCTACCTCGACATCAGCCACAAGCCCGAAGCCTTCATCAAGACGCACTTTCCCACCGTCTATGAGCGCTGCCTGGCGTTCAACATCGATATCACCAAAGGCCCGATCCCGGTGGTCCCGGCCGCGCACTACACTTGCGGTGGCGTGATGGTCGACCAACACGGTCGCACCGACGTGCCCGGCCTGTATGCGATCGGCGAAACCAGCTTCACCGGCCTGCACGGCGCCAATCGCATGGCCAGCAACTCGCTGCTCGAATGTTTCGTCTACGCACGCTCGGCGGCCACCGACATCCTTGAACAGCTACCCCGCATCCCGGTGCCCGCTGCCCTGCCGCGCTGGGACGCCAGCCAGGTGACCGACTCCGACGAAGACGTGATCATCGCCCACAACTGGGACGAACTGCGGCGCTTCATGTGGGACTACGTAGGCATTGTGCGCACCAATAAGCGCCTGGCACGGGCTCAACACCGCGTACGTTTGCTACTGGACGAAATCGACGAGTTCTACAGCAACTACAAAGTCAGCCGCGATCTGATCGAGTTGCGCAACCTGGCCCAGGTTGCCGAGTTGATGATCCGCTCAGCCATGGAACGCAAGGAAAGCCGCGGCCTGCATTACACCCTCGACTACCCGCAGATGCTGCCCGAAGCCCGCGACACTATTCTGGTGCCAGCCACCTACGGCGACTGAACTTCAAGCGCACCCGCAGGCGCCGGTGCACATCGGCGACCTGCGAATCCATAGGTACACAGACCGAACGCACCCACCACTCGCCCTGCACCCGATAGCGCAGCACCACGATCAGCGGCAGCGCCAGGCTGTCCGGACGCAGCTGTACGCTGTGCCAGCCGCGCTCGGCACTGAACAATTGCCAGCCATCTTCGTCACGGCGCAGGCCACGAACCGACGAACGGTGAGTCAGCAGGATATGACGCGGCAACACCCAGGCGGCATGGGCCAGGCACACCAGAATGCCGAGGCTTGCGAAGGGCAAATCAATAATCAACAAGGCATCCAGCGCGAACGCCTGGGCAAACAGATACGCCGCCAGCAACAGCCGAGAGGCCTGCCAGCGGCATTCGAAGCGATTACTTGGGCTGGACACGATCCAGAATCTTGCGAACCATGCGCTGCAGCTCCGGATCGTCAGATTCGGCGCGCTCCATGAACCAGCCGAACATGTCCTGGTCTTCGCACGTCAGCAGCCGCTCATAAAGTTCGCGATCCACCTCATCGAGTGTCGAGTACACCTCTCTGGTGAACGGCACCAGCAACACATCCAGCTCCAGCATGCCACGGCGGCTGTGCCAGTAGAGGCGGTTGATTTCTACATCTTCGACCATGGACTGCTCCTCAAATAGCGCGCAAGTATACAGGCCCGACGGCAGCGGAACACTCGGCTTTGGTCGCCCCATACGGAAACTATCCATTTGCCGGGCGCCCCTCTATGATGCACGCATGACTTTTTGACCTGCGAAGACCCATGGCCGACTCTGCATTTTTCTGCCCCCTGACACACGAAGGCGTCCTTGCCGTCCGCGGCTCCGACGCCGCCAAGTTCCTGCAAGGGCAACTGACCTGCAACCTCAATTACCTGAGCGACACCCAGGCCAGCCTTGGCGCGCGTTGTACGCAAAAAGGCCGCATGCAGTCGAGTTTTCGCATCCTGCTGCAAGGTGACGGCGTGTTGCTGGCCATGGCCACTGAGCTGCTCGAACCGCAACTGGCAGACCTGAAGAAATACGCGGTGTTCTCCAAATCCAAACTCACCGACGAAAGCGCCGCCTGGGCACGCTTTGGCCTGTCGAATGCGGATCAAACCCTGGCCACCCTTGGCCTTGAGCTGCCAACTGAAACCGACAGCGTGGTGCGCACCGACACATTGATTGCCATTCGTGTCTCCCAGAACCGCGCCGAACTCTGGGTGCCTGCCGAACACGCCGAAGGCGTACGCCAGCAATTGGCCAGCCAACTGCAACAAGCTGACTTGAATGACTGGTTGCTCGGCCAGATCCGAGCCGGCATCGGCCAGGTCATGCCGCAGACCCGCGAACTGTTTATCCCGCAGATGCTTAACCTGCAGGCCGTAGGCGGCGTCAGCTTCAAAAAAGGCTGCTACACCGGCCAGGAAATCGTCGCGCGCATGCAGTACCTGGGCAAACTCAAGCGTCGCCTGTATCGCCTGAGCCTCAATGCGGCGCAATTGCCCGAGCCAGGCACTCCGCTGTTCTCGCCCAACCATAACAGCGCGATCGGCGAAGTCGTCATCGCGGCAAAAGCTGACCATTCCATTGAACTTCTGGCCGTGCTGCAAGCCGAAGCTGCCGACAGCGGCGATGTGCACGTCGGCACCCTGGAAGGCCCCGGCTTACAACTGCTCGACCTGCCGTACCTACTGGATCGAGATAAAGAGATCCAGCGTTAATCGCCGCACCTTTTTGCAACACCCTAGAGAGCATGAATGAACAAGCTGGCGGAAAAAGTCCAACAGGCTTTGGTAACGGCCATCGACAACGATGACCTGGTTCTGCCGACATTACCGGAAGTGGCCTTGAACATTCGTCAGGCCGCGGAAGACCCGGAGATCAGCATCAGCCACTTGAGCAAAGTGATCGGTCGCGATACCGCGCTGTCGGCGCGCCTGATCAAAGTGGTGAACAGCCCGCTGCTACGCGCAACCCAGGAAGTCACTGATCTGCATACCGCCATCACGCGGCTGGGCACCAACTACAGCAGCAACCTGGCCATCGGTCTGGTCATGGAACAGATCTTCCACGCTCGCTCCGAAGTCGTCGAACTGAAAATGCGCGAAGTGTGGCGCCGCAGCCTGGAAGTGGCGGGCGTGAGTTATGCCCTGTGCCGCAACCACAGCCACCTCAAGCCGGACCAGGCCGCCCTTGGCGGGCTGGTGCATCAGATTGGCGTGCTGCCGATCCTCACCTACGCCGAAGACCGTTACGAGCTGTTGGCCGACCCGGTCAGCCTCAACCATGTCATCGACAGTATTCACCCGTTGCTGGGTGACAAACTGCTGGGTGTGTGGGATTTCCCGGAAATGCTGGCCAGGCTGCCGGGGCAGTACCTGGATTTGGAGCGTGACTCCCCAAGCCTGGACTACATCGACGTGGTGCAAATCGCCGTACTGTATTGCCACCGAGGCACCGCGCATCCATTGGCCAACGTAGACGTTACCAGCCTGCCGGCGCTCAAGAAGCTGCGCATCGACCCCTACAGCGAAACATTGCGTGCCGAGCTGGATGAAGCGCGCTCGATGTTCTATTGACTACCCCGCGATAAAACTCACCCGCACCTTCAACCCCGCCAATTCACCATCATGCAGGCTGATCTGCGCCAAATGCGCCCGGCAGATCTCGCCGACAATCGCCAGCCCCAAGCCCGAGCCCATGCCCTGCTGGCTGCGGCGGTAGAAACGTTCGAAAACCCGGTCCCGCTCATCCAGCGGGATGCCTGGGCCGTCATCTTCAACTTCCAGGATCGCCGGCGCGGTCACCCGCAGAATCACGTTCCCGCCCGATGGGGTGTGGGCCAGGGCGTTATCCACCAGGTTGCTCAGCAGTTCATTCAGCAAGGTCGGCTCACCGCGCAGCCACACCGGTTCGTCCGCCTCCAATGCCAGGGCAACGCCCCGCGCGTGGGCCAGCGGCGCCATGGCCATGCCCAGTTCCCGCGCCAGATGGCTGAGGTCAAGCAATTGCGCACCGCCCTTGGCAATCGCCCGCGCGCCGTTTTCGATGCGTGCCAGGGACAGCAATTGGTTGGCCAAGTGGGTCAGACGGTCGGTGCCTTGGGCTGCGGTTTCCAAGGTACTGCGCCACGTCGCCGGGTCGCTGCTGCGCAGGCCCAGCTCAAGCCGGGCCTTGAGCGCCGCCAGCGGGGTGCGCAATTCGTGGGCGGCGTCGGCGATAAACTGCGCCTGGCGCTCGAACTGGCCGCGCAAGCGCTCGGTGAAATGATTAAGCGAGCGCACTAACGGGCCGAACTCATGCTGCACCTCCACCAGCGGCAGCGGCCGCAAGTCGTCGGGCTGGCGTTCTTCCACGGCGGTGCGCAGGCGTTCCAGCGGGCGCAGTGCCGCACTCACGGCAAACCACACCAGCAATAACGCACCGACCGCCAGCATGCCCAGGCGCAGCAGCGTGTCGGCCATCAGGCTGCGAGCCATGCTCTCGCGAGCTTCGTCAGTTTCCGCCACGCGAATTTCCGCCATGCCGTTCATGTTCGGCTCTGACACCGCCTTGAGCAGGCTGACCACCCGCACATGCTGGCCCTGGTACATGGCGTTGTAGAACCGCGCCAACGCCGGGTAATCATCGGTGCGCGGCGTGCCCGGCGGTGGGCCAGGGAGGTTTTCGTAGCCGGAGATCAATTTTCGGTCGATGTCATTGACCTGATAATAGATCCGCCCGGCACTGTCGTAGGCGAAGGTATCCAGCGCCACATACGGCACATTGGCACTCAGGGTGCCGTCCACCTGGGTCAACCCGGCGGCGATGGTGCGCGCAGAAGCCAGCAAAGTGCGGTC
Organism: Pseudomonas edaphica; assembly: GCF_005863185.1. Taxonomy (GTDB): domain Bacteria; phylum Pseudomonadota; class Gammaproteobacteria; order Pseudomonadales; family Pseudomonadaceae; genus Aquipseudomonas; species Aquipseudomonas edaphica. The sequence continues at coordinate 233 of NZ_VBVZ01000174.1, read as the reverse complement.
ATAGGCGGTGTCGGCAGCTTCGCGGCCATTCCAGTAAGCACTCATGCCGCTGGCGAGCATCAGCACCACCAGCAGCAGCGCCAGGTTCCACAGCAGCCGCCAGCGCAGGCTGCTGGGCTTATGCATCACGGGCTTCCAGCAAGTAGCCAAGGCCACGGAAGGTCACGATGGCGATGGGCTGGCCGTCGAGCTTCTTGCGCAGGCGGTGCACGTAGATTTCAATCGCGTCGGGG
>NZ_VBVZ01000173.1 GCF_005863185.1 Pseudomonas edaphica | reverse complement strand
CATACAGCGGCCGCACCAACGCAAACTCATGATCAATCTGATCAACCAGCGCACCCAAGTCCGCCGACAACTCGACGGACTCCACCTCCAGCCGCTGACACAACTGCGCCAACCGCACCGCCCCAAGGTTGCCACTGCTGCCCTTGAAGCTATGGGCAATCCGGCCCAACGCCTTGGCGTCACCACGCGACTTGCGCAACGCATCGATACGCTTTTGCGAATCGTCCAGAAAGGTATCCAGCAATTTCGGATACTCGCTTTCCATCACTTCCTGCAGGCCCGTCAGCACATCAGGGTCCAGATGAATCTCAAGCACTTGTTCGCTCCTTGATCAAGAATCGGCGGATTATGCCAGAGCCCCCCAGCAAAACTCCACGCACACACTGCGCCCGCCATCGGTCCAGCGTACATCGCTGCTCAGTTGCCGTACCAGGCTCAGCCCCCGGCCAGACAAACGGTCGATATCCAGCGGCCGCGCCAGCACCTGTTCCACGTCAAACCCTGGGCCACTGTCTTCGATGCGCAGCGTCATTTTGCCGCCCGTGGCAGTCGGCACCACCTGCACATGTACCCGCACATAACCGCTGTTCAACTGCGTCAGGCGCTCATTGCGCTGCCGGTAATACTCGGCAAATCCTTGGGCATCGCGCTTGAGTCGCGAATCCAGGCCCAGCACGCCATGCTCCAGCGCATTGGAATACAACTCGGCCATCACGCTGTACAGCGCTCCGCTTTGCCCACGCAGGCCATGAATCTCCAGCAGCAATTGCAACAGGTACGGCAACGGGTTGTAGCTTTTGAGCGTTCGCGCACGAAACTCGAAGCTCACCGACCAATCCAACGGGCACGACTGGCCACTGTCGGCATACAGCGGCTCAGCCGCCCGCGACGGCTGGCCAGGCTGCAAGGTGATCTCCACCATGCTGACATCATCGCGCGCCTCACCCCGGAACACCGCCAGGGCCTGCTCAATCTCCTCAAACAAGCGGTCAGGCTTGCGATTACTGGCAAATACCTGCTGCAAACGCGCCGCGCCAAATAACTGTTCACTGGCGTTGGCGGTATCCAGCACCCCATCGGACAACAAGAACACCCGGTCGCCCAAGGCCATGGGCCAGACTTCGGTGCTGTCATCAAACGCCTGTGCCGAAAGCACACCCAGCGGCAGGTGCCGGGATAACAAAGGCGTACGCTTGCCGGTGGCGATCTCATGCACATAGCCGTCGGGCATGCCGCCGTTCCATACCTCCACCACGCGCCGCTGGGTACTCAGGCACACCAGCGTGGCGCAGCAGAACATGTCCACCGGCAAGATGCGCTTGAGCTTGGCATTCATCTCGCGCAGGGTCTGCGCCAGGCCGTAACCCTTGGCGGTCATGCCGTAGAAGACTTCCGCCAGCGGCATGGCGCCCACTGCGGCCGGCAGGCCATGGCCGGTGAAGTCACCGAGCAGCACATGCATGTCGCCGGACGGCGTGTACGCCGCCAGCAACAGGTCGCCGTTGAACAGCGCATAGGGCGATTGCAGGTAACGAATGTTCGGCGCCGCATTGATGCAACCCGAATGCGCTACCTTGTCGAACACCGCCTTGGCCGCGCGTTGCTCATGCAACAGGTAATCGTGGTGCCGGGCGATCTGGTCGCGCTGGCGCAGCACCGTGGCCTGCAGGCGCCGCAGACGGTCCATGGCATTGATCTTGGCGGCCAGGATCAGCGGGTTGTAGGGTTTGGGCAGGAAATCATCGCCACCGGCATCCAGGCATTGGGCCAGGGCTTCGCTTTCGCGCAGCGAGGTGAGGAAGATGATCGGCACCAGCGCCTCACCCGCCAACCGTTTGATCCGCCGCGCCGCTTCAAAACCGTCCATCACCGGCATAAGGGCGTCCATCAACACCAGTTGCGGACGCTCGCGGGTAAACACCTCGACGGCTTGCGCGCCATTGGTGGCGGTGAGCACCTGGTGGCCCTGACGCCGAATGATGGTCGACAGCAACAGCAAATCAGCGGCGCTGTCTTCGGCGATCAGGATCGTCAGTGGTTCAAGGACCGGGGCCAAGGTGCTCAACTGATGTCGAACAATTTGTCGAAGTTGGAGATGCCGAGGATCTTGCGCACATCGGAGTTGCTGTTGATGACCTGCACTTCGGCCTCATCGCCACCGGCATGGTCCCGCAGCAGCAGGAGCATGCCGAGCGCCGAGCTGTCCAGATAGGTGGCTTCTTTCAGATCTACCACGTAGATGTCGGGCACCTTGTAGAACCGCTCGTAGGCATCGCGAAAGGTCTGGTGGCTTCCGAAATCGAATCGGCCTCTTACTTTAATCGTCAACTTCGTCCCATCCAGGGATACTTCTGACTCGACTGACATGTGACTGCTTCCTTGTCATTGGCAATGTGCAACAAGGTTTAGCAGCTGAACCGGATCTGGGCAACACCGAGCTCCCACCTAAGCCAGCACCCACACAGCCCGGCTCCCACAGTAGGCAAGTGGAAACTGTTAGTACTGTGACTGGCGGGGAAGGCGCTGTGACAGCTCATCGAGCAGCTTCTGCTCACGCTTGTCCTCAATCGCCCGCGCTTCGTCGATATAACGCTGCACCAGCTTGCGCAAGCCTTCAACGCGGGCAAACGCCGCCTGCCAACTTTCACGGGCTTTATCAAGATTGTTCTGGTGCCAGGCCAGGCTCTGGCGCTGCTGGCCCACAGCGGTTTCCAACTGGTTGAGAAAGCCCTGGTAGCCCATCAACCACTGTCCGGACACACCCTTACTGCCACGCTCGATCCACTGCTGCTGGTATTCGCCGCGAAAGCGCTCCAGGTCGCCCAGCTTGCTTTCCGCCAGGCGCACCTGCCCCTGGAAGTAACCCAGGCGTTGCACGGCGGTTTTTTCGGCCTTTTCGGCCATGTCCACCACTGGGGCCAGGCGTGAAGAACGGGTGCTGGCCATGGCTTAACCGCCCGGCGCCGGAGCGAAGATCGAGCCCAGGTGAGCTTCGCTTTCGCCCATGCTGATCTTGTCGTTGAGCCCCTGGCGCAGGTAGCTCACCAGTTGCGGTTGCAGCGCGATAGCCAGGTCGGTTTCGCGATCACCACCGGCCACGTAGGCGCCGACGCTGATCAGGTCGCGGCTCTGCTGGTAGCGCGACCACAGTTGTTTGAAGTGCTGCGCACGCGCCATGTGCTCGGGCGTGACCACCGCCGGCATCACCCGGCTGATCGAAGCTTCGATGTCGATGGCCGGGTAGTGCCCTTCCTCGGCCAGGCGCCGCGACAGCACAATGTGGCCGTCGAGCACGCCCCGCGCCGAGTCGGCAATCGGGTCTTGCTGGTCATCGCCTTCGGACAACACCGTATAGAACGCGGTGATCGAACCACCACCGGCCTCGGCATTACCGGCGCGCTCCACCAGCTTGGGCAGCTTGGCGAACACTGAAGGCGGGTAGCCTTTGGTGGCGGGCGGTTCGCCGATGGCCAAGGCGATTTCCCGCTGGGCCTGGGCGAAACGTGTGAGCGAGTCCATCAGCAACAGGACATTCTTGCCCTTGTCGCGAAAATATTCGGCGATACGCGTGCAGTACATGGCAGCGCGCAGGCGCATCAGCGGCGCATCATCCGCAGGCGACGCGACTACCACCGAGCGCTTGAGGCCTTCTTCACCGAGGCTGTGCTCGATGAACTCTTTCACTTCACGGCCGCGCTCGCCGATCAGCCCGACCACGATAATGTCGGCCTCGGTAAAGCGCGTCATCATGCCCAGCAACACTGACTTACCCACGCCGGTACCGGCAAACAGGCCCAGACGCTGGCCACGACCGACCGTCAATAAACCGTTGATGCTGCGAATGCCCACGTCCAGCGGCACACTAATGGGGTTGCGGTTGAGCGGGTTGATGGTCGGGCCGTCCATCGGCACCCAGTCTTCGGCCTTCATGCCGCCCTTGCCGTCGAGTGCGCGGCCGGCGCCATCGAGCACGCGGCCGAGCATGCTCATGCCCATCGGCAGGCGGCCGGTGTCGGCCAACGGCACCACGCGGGCGCCAGGGGCGATGCCCGCCAGGCTGCCGACCGGCATGAGGAAAATCTTGCTGCCGGAAAAGCCCATCACCTCGGCTTCGACCTGCACCGGGTGGTAGCTGTCGTCGTTGATCACCAGGCAGCGGCTGCCCATGGCGGCGCGCAGGCCTTCGGCTTCGAGGGTCAGGCCGACCATGCGCAGCAGGCGCCCTTCGAGGATCGGCTGGCCGGGCAACTCCGTGGCCTCGGCGTAGCCACCCAGGCGCTTGGCGAAGCTGGTGCGATCAAGGCGCATCGGTGGCGTCCAGATCAACGCTCAGGTCAGGTTCGGCGGGGTTCAACACCTGCTCATGCACCTGATCCAACAGCTTGGCCATGATCTGGCTGATGCGGGTTTCCACCGTGGCATCGATGCGGCTGTGTTCGGTTTCCACGCGGCAACCACCGGGCAACAACGCCGCGTCCTCGACGATACGCCAGGTTTCTTCATGGCGCTCGCGCAGGGCTTTGACCTGTTCGAAATCCTGCGGGTTGATGTACAGGCGCACATTGCCCACGCCCAACGGCAGCAGCTTGAGGGCTTCGCGCATGACGCTTTCGATATGGCCGGAATCGAGCACCAGCTCGCGCTGGATGACCTGCCGGGCAATGTGCTCGACCAGGCCGACCATGGCTTTTTCGATCTGCGAGTCCTGCTCGGCAATCGGGTCGAACAGCGTACCCATCAGCCGCTCAAGGCTGGCGAGTTTGACGCCGAGCGCCTCTTCGGCTTCCTGGCGTACTTTGAGGGTAGTGCTGCGAAAGCCGTCTTTTTCGCCGGCCGCAAAGCCTTCGTTGTAGGCTTCCTGGCGGATGGCTTCCAACTCTTCAAGGGTCAGTGGCTGGACTTCATCCAGTGGCACTTCTTCCATCTCTACCGGCGTTTCAACCAACGGCTCGGGCTCAGGTTTCGGCACATGTGGATCGAAGCTGGGCAGCGACCAGATGTCGAACCCGCCGACATCCCGCGCGCGAATCAGATCGCTGGGCGTCTCATCTTTGTTCGACATGGGACGCGCCTTAGATCATTTCTTCGCCGCCCTTCCCACCGAGAACGATTTCTCCGGCTTCGGCCATACGGCGGGCAATGGTGAGGATTTCTTTCTGCGCGGTTTCGACGTCGCTGACGCGCACCGGGCCTTTGGCTTCGAGGTCGTCGCGCAACAGCTCGGACGCACGCTTGGACATGTTCTTGAAAATCTTCTCTTTGACGTTTTCGTCCGAGCCTTTGAGGGCCAGCACCAGCACGTCGGAGGAGACTTCGCGCAGCAACGCCTGGATGCCACGGTCATCGACATCGGAGAGGTTGTTGAACACGAACATGAGGTCTTCGATCTGGCCGGACAGGGTGTCGTCGATCTCGCGGATCGAGTCCATCAACTGGCCTTCGACCGAGCTGTCGAGGAAGTTCATGATGTCGGCCGCACGCTTGATGCCGCCCAAGGTGGTGCGCGAAGCGTTCGAGTTGCCAGAGAACTGCTTCTCCAGAATCGTGTTGAGTTCTTTCAGGGCTGCCGGCTGCACGGTGTTCAGCGACGACACGCGCAGGATGATATCCAGGCGTACTTTATGGTCGAAGTGGCCGAGCACTTCACCGGCCTGGTCCGGGTCGAGGTAAGCGACGACGATGGCCTGGATCTGCGGGTGCTCGTAGCGGATCACGTCGGCCACCGCGCGCGGCTCCATCCACTTGAGGCTGTCCAGGCCACTGGTGTTGCCACCCAGCAGGATGCGGTCGATCAGGCCGTTGGCCTTGTCTTCGCCGAGTGCCGAGGTGAGCATCTTGCGGATATAGCTGTCGGAGCCGACGCCCAGGCTGGTCTGGTCGCCGACGATCTCGACGAACTCACTCATCACCTGCTCGACTTGCTCGCGGTGCACATTGCGCATCTGCGCCATGGCCACGCCCACGCGCTGGACCTCTTTAGGCCCCATGTGGCGCAGCACTTGGGCAGCGTCGGTTTCACCCAGGGACAGCAACAGGACTGCGGCTTTGTCGACCTTGGTGAGCTTGGCAACAGCGGCTCGATTATCACTCATCTGCGTTGATCCACTCTTTCACGACCTGGGCCACACGGCCCGGGTCTTCTGCTACCAGACTCTTGATTGCGTTCAACTGAGCGTCATAGCCTTCGCTCGGGCTTGGCAACAGGATGCTTTGCGGGCCGCCGAGGCTGACGCGGTCGTTGGCCAGTTCGCCATCCAGGCCGCCCATGCCACCCAACTCGACGTCGCCACCGGCCAAGGCCAGCTGTTTCTTGCCGTTGCCGGTGATGTTGTTGAGCACCGGACGCAGCACGCCGAACACCAGCACCAGAATGAACAACACACCCAGCACTTGTTTAACGATGTCCCAGAACCACGGCTGCGTGTAGAACGCAGGGTCGGCGATCACTTCGGCGCGCTCGGCGGAGAACGGCATGTTGATCACGCTGACGCTGTCACCCCGGCTGGCGTCGAAGCCGACGGCGTCCTGCACCAGGCGCGTGAAACGGGCCAATTCATCAGTGCTCCACGGCGCACGGGTGACGGCGCCGTCAGCCGGGTTGACCTTGACCTGATCATCGACCACCACCGACACCGACAGGCGATTGATCTTGCCCTGCTGCTGCTTGGTGTGGCTGATGGAACGGTCGAGTTCGAAGTTCTTGGTCGACTGGTTACGCTTGTCCGCCGGGTACGGCGCGAGCATCGGCTGGCCGGTGGCCGGGTCCATGATCTGCTGGCCGTTGGCGTCCAACAATGGCTGCTCAGGCTGGATCGCGCCAGCCGTAGCGGCCGCGCCACCGGTGGTTTGTGGTGCAGTCGCCGGAGCCGGTGGCTGTTTGCTCAGGGCACCCGGCACACCTTGCGGGCCATTGCTGGCGGTGCGTTGTTCGCTGGTGGACTGCTCGCTGCGCAGCGCCGGTTGGTCGGGGTTGAACTGTTCGGAGGTCGACTCGACCGCGCTGAAATCCACGTCGGCGGACACTTCAGCCTTGTAGCGATCGTTGCCCAACACCGGTTGCAGGATGTTGTGCACGCGCTGGGTCAGCATGCTTTCCATGCGACGGCTGTAGTCGAACTGCTTGCCGGCCTGGGTCAGCGCGGAGTTCTCGGCCTGGTCGGACAGCAGGTTGCCCTTCTGGTCGACCACGGTGATTTGCGACTTGCTCAATTCGGGAACGCTGGTGGCCACCAGGTTGATGATCGCCAGTACCTGGCCAGGCTCCAGGGAGCGGCCGGAAAACAGTTCAACCAATACCGAAGCACTGGGCTTGCGTTCGTCACGCACGAACACCGAGCTTTTCGGGATCGCCAGGTGCACGCGGGCGCCCTTGACGTTGTTCAGGCTGCTGATGGTGCGCGCCAGTTCGCCTTCCAGGCCACGCCGATAACGGGTGGCTTCCATGAACTGGCTGGTGCCCAGGCCCTGGTCCTTGTCGAGGATTTCAAAACCGATATTGCTGTCGGACGGCGTTACGCCGGCTGCAGCCAGCTTCATGCGCGCACGGGCCACGTCATCAGCCTTGACCAGCAAGGCGCCGGAGTTGGGCTCCACGGTGTAGGCGATGTCGGCGGCGGCCAGGGTTTCCATGATCTGCTTGGAATCCATGCCGGCCAGGCTGCCGTACAGCGGGCGGTAATCAGGTTGTTGCGACCACAACACCACGGCAAAACCAATCGCCACACTGGCGGCCAGGCCGACCATCAGGCCCACCTGACGCAGCATGGTCATTTCCGAGAGGTTTTCCAGGAACGACAGGCCAAACAGCGGCGGCTTGCCGTCTGCCTTGGCGGGTACGTTGTCGGAGACTGCTTCTGCCATGACTTAAATCTCGTCCTTAAACCGGCATCTGCATGATGTCTTGATAAGCCTGAACCAGCTTGTTACGCACTTGGGTCAAGGCTTGAAAGGAAACGCTGGCCTTTTGCGAGGCGACCATCACATCGGTGAGGTCCACGCCGCTCTTGCCGATCTCGAAGGCGGTGGCCAACTGACTGGAGGCTTGCTGGGTGTCGCTGACTTTGTTGATTGCCTGACCGAGCATGTCGGCAAAACTGCTTTGGCCCAATTCCGGCGCTGGCGCGACGGATTTCGGTTGAGCCATGGCATCCATTTGCATGGAGCGCATATCCAACATCAACCGATTGAACTCAATACCCTGGCTCATGACCTTCTCTCTCCGACGACCCGCAATTTTTTGACACTACGCAGCGGTTACTACGGGTGGTAGCAACAAGGGTGCCAGCTCCGTGGCAATTCGTAAGAAAAGGCGACAAACCCTGTCAGCCCAAGAATTTTTCAGGTGGCGAAAAGGTAGGCTTCCACGTCCATCCCGGCGTCGCGCATCTGCGCCAGCTTGTAGCGCAGGGTGCGCGGGCTGATGCCCAGGCGCTCAGCGGCCTCTTTGCGGCGGCCGCGCTCGGCACGCAAGGTGTCGATGATCATCTGGAATTCGCGGCGGCGCAGGTCGTCGCCCAGGGCACCGCCGGACTCGGTTTCGGCAGCCGCCACCGGTGCGGGCGCCAGGCTCGGCAACGGCGCGCTGCCATTGCCCATGGCCAGGCAGAAGTCTTGCGGCTGGATCAAGCCGCCCTGCTGCAAAATCAGCGCGCGCTGGATGGCGTTGTCCAATTCGCGCACGTTGCCGGGCCATGGGTAGCTGATCAGGCAAGCCTGGGCCTCAGCCGACAACCGCGCCTGGGCGTGCTTCATTTTTTTGACGTGGTTGTTCAGCAGGCGCTCGGCCAGCGGGATGATATCCGCCGGGCGCTCGCGCAACGGGCGCCAGGCCAGTGGGAATACGGATAGCCGGTAGAACAGGTCTTCACGAAAGCGCCCCGCCGCCACTTCGCCCGCGAGGTCGCGGTTGGTGGTGGCAACCACGCGGATATCCAGCTGGATCGGCTTGCGTGCGCCCACGCGCTCAACCTCACGCTCCTGCAACACCCGCAGCAGCTTGGCTTGCAGGCCCAGGGGCATTTCCGAGATTTCGTCGAGCAGGATGGTGCCGCCGTCGGCCTGTTCGAACTTGCCGGCCTGGGCCGCGATGGCGCCGGTGAACGAGCCTTTTTCATGGCCGAACAAGGTGGCTTCAAGCATGTTGTCGGGGATGGCCGCACAGTTGATCGCGATAAAGGGTTGTTTGGCGCGGCTCGATTGCTGGTGGATATACCGCGCCAGCACTTCTTTACCGGTGCCGGACTCGCCGGAGATCAGCACGGTGGAATCGCTACGCGCCACACGCGCTGCCAGTTCCAGCAACTGTGCGCTGGCCGGCTCAAAGGCAATAGGGCCTTCGCCTTCAGCATTCGAAACAACGCCGAGTGCATGCCGGGCAACCAGCTCGATCAGGGCTTTGGGTTCAAAGGGTTTGACCAGGTAATCCGCCGCGCCCTGGCGCATGGCGTCCACCGCCCGCTCCACGGCGCCATGGGCGGTCATCAGCAACACCGGCAGTTGTGGCTGGCGCGCGCGCAGCAGGCCGAGCAACTGGTGGCCGTCCATGCCGGGCATGTTGACGTCACTGACCACCAGGCTGAAAGACTCCTGCTCGACCGCCTCCAAGGCTTCCTCGGCAGAACCGACCGCCCGGTAGTCATGGCCCGCCAACAGCAGCGTGTCAGCCAATGCTTCACGCAGGGCACGATCGTCTTCGACCAATAAAACCTTGATAGCCATAGTCCTTTTACTCCGCGCTTACCGTGCTGGAAAACAGCGGCAAGGTCATCAATGCACAGGTGCCACGCCCCAACCGGGAGTGCAGCTGCAATTCTCCCTGATGCGCACGCGCCACGGCCTTGACCACGGTCAGGCCGAGGCCGGTGCCGTTGGTCTTGGTGGTAAAAAACGGTTCGCCCAGGCGTTGCAGCACACACGGCTCAATGCCGCTGCCGCTGTCGCTGATACACAGGCGCAGGGTTTGCTCGCGGGTGTACAGGTGCACCTTGAGCCGCGCCCCGGGCAGGCTTGCCTGGGTGGCGTTTTCGATCAGGTTGAGCAAAGCGCCGACCAGGGTGTCGCGGTTGCACAGCAACTCGCCCTGGTGGCTGTCGCACTGCCAGCGCACCTGGGCGTCCTGGATATGGGTGGCCGCCGCCGCTTGCAGCGACTGCATCAACATAGCCGGCGTAACGCGGTCGGTCAGCGGCAATTCGCCACGGGCAAACACCAGCATGTCGCGCACCTGGTGCTCCAACTCGTGCAGACGCTCTTTGAGGCGGCCAGCAAAACGTTGGTGGGTGGCGGCCGGCAATTGCTCATCAGTCAAATGACTGGCGTAGATCAGCGCCGCCGACAACGGCGTGCGGATCTGATGCGCCAAAGAAGCAACCATCCGCCCCAACGACGACAAGCGTTCATGGCGCGCCAGCTGGTCTTGCAGGTGGCGGGTTTCCGTCAGGTCGTTAAGCAGCACCAGTTGGCCAGGCTCGGCGTCCAGGGAACGGGTGGCGATGGACAGACGCCGGCCGTCCTTGAGGGAGATTTCGTGGCCGTCGTCTTCACGTGGGGCGAAGCAACGGGCGATGACTTCGCGCCACAACTCGCCTTCCAGCGGCAGGCCGAGCATGTCGACGGCAGCCGGGTTGGCTTCACGCACGCGGCCCTGATCATCAATGACGATCACGCCACCGGGCAGCAGCGACAGCAGGTTTTGCAGACGGTTGGCCAGGCGCTCTTTCTCGGCCAGCTCTTGCATGCGCTGGGCACTGACCACCGCCAGCTCGCCTTTAAGCTCGGAAACCCGCGCCTCCAGCAAGCTGTAAGAG
>NZ_VBVZ01000172.1 GCF_005863185.1 Pseudomonas edaphica | reverse complement strand
GTGTCTCCAGTGCGTCCATCATTTTGCCTTACCTCAGAAAGGTCACGGGCAATATCGTGCTGAACAACACGAAGGCCAGCTTGCTGTCATTTCCAGCGCTTGAAACAGTGGGCGGCTCAGTCGAAATAGCCGATAACGCAAAACTTTTAGCCCTTTGGATGCCGTCACTGACTGCAGCGGACGGATCGCTCGCCATCACGCGTAATCCTCAGCTCGGTGCGTCGCAGCCCGCTGGAGATGCAGAGCACGTCATCTCGGTGGACCTGCCCGCTCTGCAACGTATAGGCGGCGACTTCACCCTGGAGCTCAACACGCAGTTAAAGTCACTGACGCTTTATAAACTGCAAGAGGTAGGACGAGGGCTGCGGATCGTGTCCAATACTGCGATGTGGCAAATAGTAATGACTGGCCTGGGCTCCGTTGGACTGGCTTGTCGGAACCATGATGATTTCTGTGGTGACCTTTCTATTCATAACAACAGTCGACTTGTGGGTTTATTTCTTCCAGCGCTCGCCACCCTTCAGTACGATTTCAGGGTAAGTGGCAACTCGGCTCTGGTGACTCTGCAGGAGCGTATAAAAAGCGTTTCTGGCTTGTATGCGCAAGATAATAAGAGTCTCTGTGAGCGCATGACCCTTGACCCAATCTTATCGCGTATGTGGAAACTCGGCCGTTTCCCCGATAAGGTCTCAATTCAAAGGAACAGTACCCAGGACGGCTGCGCTACTCGGTGTCCGAATGAGTCGGCAGGCGTGTGCCACATCCTTGAGGACAAAACATCGCATCGAAGTTCCACCGAGACGCGCCAACCCGGCGACGGAGTATTATAGATTCATGGCCTCACGCTAAAACTTAACCAGGCCTAAAAACTGATTTAAGTTATGACTCGTGCACAAGCTACTGATGATTCTTTTGACTGGTAGCTGTAGAAAATCTCGCCTTCAACACATATGCATAAAAAGTCGGACTGACGATAGATCCACTTTAAGAACGACGACAATCGCACGACCAGCTCATGCTACGCCCATGTGCGCTGACGTTTGTTAGCAACATGCCCAGGTAGCCCCGGTCTTCAAGGCTACGCCGCCGCTCCTGCGGCGCTGACCTCGCCAGTTCGCTCACTGCGTCCCCCGCGCGAACGCTCATCGCTCCTTGATGATGGATGCCCTCTCCTATCCAGATCTCACGATCCACAACCCCAACGGGACTCACCTCCCTTCAGGGGTCGGTGTGTCTCGTTTTTTGCTCATCCTCTGGAGGCACGAAATGACCACTGAAACCACTCAACCCAGTTACTTCGACCTGCATATCACCGGCCTGGGTTATCTCAACCGCATTCGGGAAATCACCCCGAAAAAAGGCCAACCCTTTCTCGCTTGCGATATCGCCGCGTTGACGGGCCCTAGCACCGATGTGGACTACTGCCGTTTCGACGTGCGGGTGTCGGGTGCCGAGGCTCAGGATCTGATTCGTCGTTGCGCTGAGGCCGTGGCGGCTGAACGCAAAGTATTGATCGGTTTTCGCCTGGGCGATTTATGGGCGGATGTTTTCACTTATGCCAAAGGCAAGCGTGCGGGCCAGCAGGGTGTGAGCCTTAAGGCCCGTTTGTTGTTTGTCAGCTGGATCAAGATCGATGGCGTCGAGGTTTACAAAGCCGAACCCAAGGTTCGCGAAGAAGCCGCCGAACAGCCTTCGGACGCCAGCGCCGATACCCCTCTACCAGACGCCACTCGTGCGTCTTTTTGATCCTCAATCCCTTTATTAGCAGAGCCTGAAGTAGCTCTCGGGAGGTTTGTCATGTCTTTACTCAATACTGTGCAAGACGATCCTACGCTGTCGTTTGGCATCGTCGGTATGACCGCAGGCGTCGAGGCGCTGGTGCGCAGCGGTCAATTGGAACCCTTGGAGTATTTGTTCCGGCACCTTCATGGTGACTGGGGTGATATCAGCGAAGAAGATCGCCAGACCAACGCTGACGCGCTGATCCACGGCAATCGGATTCTCTCTTCGTACCAAATATCGGATGAGATCCGTTTGTGGATCATCAACGAAGCAGATCGCAGCATCACCACGCTTCTGTTGCCGGAAGAATATTGATGCGCATAGTGCTCACCAGACGGCCTCTTCGGAGGCCGTTTTGTTGCACGGGTAATCAGGGCGGCGGCGACTACGGTTTGTGAGCAAACGTACTACTGCATCTTGCGCATGCTGGGCTTAGTTTTCTCTGACTGGGTTCATACCATGACGCGTAGCCTTGCCATGGCGATATCGATACTGCTGATCAGCGGTTGTATGCCACCGGTGGCTGAACGACTGGAAGCTCCTGGCAGCGTTGTGGAGCGGGCGCCAGCCGCTACCCCCGTCATTCGTTCTGGTCGCTACACCTTGATTGAAATTCGGCCGGAACCGACTCAGCAGGCGCTGCTGGAGCAGGTGATAGATATTACGCTGCCGTCCGGCTGGAACCTGACGGTTGGCGATGCGCTGCGTTATGTGCTGCGCGTGTCCGGCTTTCGACTGGGAGATCAGTGCCCTCAATCGGCCGTGCTGTATGAATTGCCGTTGCCGGCGGCTCACCATCGATTGGGGCCGATACGCCTACAGGATGGGTTGAAAACATTGATCGGGCCGGCCTGGACCGTGCAGGCCGACCACGGCAAACGCCGTATCTGTTTTGCGCCCGTCGCCGATATTCCGCTAGGACGATTGTCATGAGCCTCGCGATCAATAAATGGCATCTGCTTGGCGCAGTGGCTGTCGTTTGGGGCTTGGCGATGAGTGCAGCGCTCATCATCCAACATGCTGCTTCGAACCGGTTTGCGTCGCAAGCCGAAGTCCAGACTTTGCAGAAGCGCCTGAGTCAGTTGGAAATCCCCTCCGTTCAGCCTCCAACTGCCAGTCCTGATGATGTCGCAGCACTTCGAAAAGACCTTAAGGCGAAAGTCACAACCATTGCTCAAGCCCTGGAAGATCGTGTGCCCATGCAAGCGTTGCGGGATCTGGAACAACGCATAGAGCGCCTGGAGGACCTGCCGCTCGCCCCTGTCTCCACACTGGCTGAGCCCAAACCTCAACCAGCCTCTAAGCAACGCCCCCGTGCTGCAATCCCTCCACCGTTCCAGATTATTGGAGTGGAGTTGCGGGGCGCTGAACGCTTTCTAGCAGTCACGCCACACAACGCCCTGTCGCTGGAGCAAACGAAGCTCCTGCGAGTCGGCGATACCCATGAGCGCTGGACCTTGGAAGCACTGGAGCCCTCCACGGCAGCTTTCCGTATCAATGGCGTTATCCGACGCCTGCCGGTGCCTTAGGGGGTATGCATGCCACGGTTATTGATCGTAGCGTTGCTGGTCGCGCTAACCGCCGACGCGGAGGTTCAAAGCGTCCGGGCAATCGACAGCTCAAACCAGCCATCACGCTTTGTCCCGTTAAGCGAAACGCAACTGGCGCAAGCCTGGCAGCTCAGTGTTGAGGAGTGGGACCGCTACCGTCAGTTGATGCAGGGCCCACTCGGTATCTACTCGCCCAACCTTGACCCGCTGAGCGCCCTGGGTATCGAGGCCCGTTCGACCGAGGAGCGCCAACGCTATGCCCTGTTGCAAGTGCAGACTGAAGCGACGCGAGTCGAAAAACTGCTGGCCTATCAGCGTGCTTACGACGATGCCTGGGCGCAGCAATTCCCCGGGCAACTGCGGATAAACCTGTCTGAGGTAGAGATGCCGCCGCTCGTCTCGCCGCTTCAAGCGGCAGAACGCCTGGCGGTATTTGTCAGGGCAGACTGCCGCCGTTGCGAACAACAGGTGCAGCGGCTGCAAGCCACCAACAGCGCGTTTGACGTGTATGTGGTGGACAGCCAGCAGGATGACCACCGGATTCGCCAATGGGCCCTGGAAGCGGGTATTGATGCGAGTAAAGTCCGTGACCGACGTATCACGCTCAATCATGACAACGGCCGCTGGCAGTCGCTGGGCGTTGCTGGCGAATTACCCGCCATTGTTCACCGGGTGGATAGTCAATGGGTACGTCAGTGAGGCTGAGCCAATTGGTAATGTGCATGCTGGTGAGCGGCTGGACACTTGCAGTTAAAGCCTTGCCACCGGCTTATCAAACTGCCGCACACGTGGTTGGGGTTCCCGCCGAGGTGTTGTATGCCATCGCCTTGCAGGAAAGCGGTATCTCCCTGCGAGGCACGACTGTCCCTTGGCCCTGGACCCTCAATATCGCCGGTGCCCCACATTACTATCCAACCCGCGCCCAGGCCTGCATTGCGCTGCAATCCTCGCTACAAAACACTGCGCCAACACGCATCGATGCAGGGCTTGCACAACTCAACCTGGGCTATCAGCAGCATCACTATCAACGCCCTTGCGATTTGCTGGATCCGTATCGCAACCTGGCTATCGCCGCCTCAATCCTGCGAGACCAGTACCGCCCAGGAGAAAGCTGGCTTGCGGCGGCGGGCCGCTATCACCGCCCCGCGGGCGGAGAAATCGCAGAGCGTTACCGCGCCCGCGTCAGCCGACACCTAGCGAAGCTGACCGATGAAACATCCGAGAGGAGTGCCGCACGATGATTGACACGAAAGTGCTGCTGTTACTGGTGCCAACCCTGTGCGGCCTCACCTGGGCGGAAGAACCCGCCCCATTTAGCGAAGCGGACATGCTACCAGTACGTTCTGCCCTACTCAGCCCCGGCGACGTCGACCACCGCACCCTGGATGCGCCAGGTCTTCCCCCACTGTTTCTGATTGGTGACGACCCGCGCTCTCAAGCATGGCTGCAACGACTGTATCCGACATTGCATGAACTGAATGCCGTAGGGCTGGTAGTCAATGTCGACTCACCCACCGCCCTCGACCAGCTACGCAAGTTGGCGCCGGAGCTGATCCTATCGCCCGTCTCTGCCGATGACCTGGCACAACGGCTCAACCTCCAACACTATCCGGTCTTGATCACTGCAGAAGCGATCGAGCAATAACATGGCCCAGCGTCATCCGGTTGAAGTGCTGCTACGACCCGCCGTGGAGCTCTACAGCGTGGCCGCGTGCAGTGCGGCCGCAGCGCTTAGCCTCATCGCCCCGTGGTCACTGGCACTAAGCCCAACCCTGGGCGCCGCAGCGGCACTGGCTTTTGCCACCTTGGGCAGCGTGCGTTTCAGGCAAGCTCAGGTGGTACTGCGCTATCGCCGTCAGTTGCGACGGCTACCGCGCTATGTGATGACCAGCCGAGACATTCCAGTGAGCCATTCGCGCCTGTTTCTTGGTCGTGGTTTTCGCTGGGACCAGCGCCACACCCATCGCCTGCTGCAAACCTACCGGCCGGAGTTTCGTCGATATGTTGAGCCCGCCGCGTTGTATAAACTCGCAAGGCAGTTGGAGTCGCGGCTCGAACATGCACCCTTCCCCCTGAATCTGCTGCGCCGGCTGACAAGCTGGGACAGCCCACTCAATCCAATCCGGCCACTTCCGCCTCTGGGCGGACTGCCACGCTTGCATGGCGTAGCGCTGCATGAAGTGGATGTAACCCTGCCGCTGGCCGAACGGGTTGGCCACACCTTGGTACTGGGCACCACGCGCGTGGGCAAAACCCGGCTCGCCGAATTGCTGATCACTCAGGATATTCGCCGTGGTGAGGTCTGTATCGTCTTTGACCCCAAGGGCGACGCCGAACTGCTTAAACGCCTGTACATTGAAGCCAAGCGCGCAGGCCGACTGGGGGAGTTTTACATCTTCCACCTGGGCCATCCTGAAATCTCGGCACGCTATAACGCGATCGGCCGCTTTGGACGTATCACCGAAGTCGCATCACGCATCGCCGGGCAACTATCCGGCGAAGGTAACTCGGCCGCGTTTCGTGAGTTTGCCTGGCGCTTCGTCAATATCATCGCTCGCGCCCTAGTGGAGCTGGGACAGCGGCCGGACTATCTGCTGATTCAGCGGCATGTGATCAATATCGATGCGTTGTTTATCGAGTACGCCGCTCAGTTTTTTACCAAGCACGAACCCAAGGCCTGGGACGCGATCGTACAATTGGAAGCACGGTTGAACGAGAAAAACACCCCGCGCCATATGCTCGGGCGCGAACGGCGGGTGGTGGCGATCGAGCAATATCTGTCCCAAGCGCGGCTGTATGATCCGGTGATGGACGGCCTGCGCTCTGCCGTACGTTACGACCGCACCTACTTCGATAAGATCGTCGCCTCACTGCTGCCACTGCTGGAAAAACTCACCACCGGCAATATCGCGCAGTTACTCGCACCGGACTATGCGGACTTCAAGGACTCTCGTCCGATCTTCGACTGGATGCAGATCATCCGCAAACGCGCGGTGGTGTATGTGGGGCTGGATGCCTTGTCCGACCCGGAAGTCGCGGCGGCAGTGGGTAACTCGATGTTTTCCGACCTGGTCTCGGTGGCCGGGCACCTCTACAAATTTGGCGTGGACGATGGCCTGCCCGGCGCGTCGGCCAACAGCAAAATTCCGATCAATGTACATGCTGATGAATTCAGTGAGCTGATGGGCGATGAGTTTATTCCCATGGTCAACAAGGGCGGTGGTGCGGGGATTCAGGTCACCGCTTATACCCAGACCTTGAGTGATATCGAGGCGCGTATTGGCAACCGCGCCAAGGCCGGCCAGGTGGTGGGTAACTTCAATAACCTGGTGATGCTGCGGGTGCGAGAGACTGCCACCGCGGAGTTGCTGACCAAGCAGTTGCCCAAAGTTGATGTGTACAGCACCCAGGTCATGAGTGGCACCACCGACAGCTCTGACCCCCAGGGCCAAACCGCTTTTACCTCGACAACCCACGATCGCATCACCACCACCAGCGTGCCGTTGATCGAACCTGCCCATGTGGTGGCGCTGCCCAAGGGGCAGGCATTTGCGCTGCTGGAGGGCGGTCAGCTGTGGAAGATTCGCATGCCATTGCCGGTGCCTGATCCCGATGAACGGATGCCGGAGGACCTTCAGGTCATGACCGAGGCTATGCGCCAACGCTACGCACCGGCGAATGATTGGTGGGTGGCTCAAACGGGGCCTGCCCTCGACGTGCCGCTGCCACTATGAATCCACCCGATCAGCGCCCAGCGGCGACGCCGAAAAGCCTGCTATGGCGGCTCGCAATGATGCCGTTCCATGCGTTGGGTGTGCTGCTGGGCTCGCTGCTGCTAAGTATTGTGATCGAATGCGTGAGCATGACCTTTTTCTGGCCGCAACAAGGGTGGCGGCACGCCCAGGATATGCTGACGTTTGAAGTCAATCAGCTTTCCGAGCGATTTACCCGCAGCGTGGTCATTTCCAATCCAGGGCAAGCAGGCGCGCGTTGGGTTGCCTTCGGGTACCGGCATTTACTGATCGATACCGGACTGATCGAGCGGAAGCGTGTTGTACGCCCGCAAACCAGAGATATCCGCTATTACCTGTTACGGCTCTCTGATTACCTCAACAACTACCTGATTGCTTCGGTTTTTACGGTGTTGGTATTTGGGGTGCGCTTGATCGTGCTGTACCTAAGCCTGCCCTTTGGGGTGATCGCGCTGCTGGTTGGCCTGATCGACGGATTGGTACGCAGGGATCTTCGACGTTTCGGCGCAGGGCGGGAGTCGGGGTTTATTTATCATCGCGCCAAAGCATGCCTGCTGCCTCTGGCGGGTCTACCCTGGGCGGCTTACCTGGCATCGCCTATCAGCATCAGCCCCTTGCTGCTGATCCTCCCCACGACCGCGCTGCTGGCGATCATGACCAGCATCACCATCGCCAACTTCAAAAAGCACCTGTAGACGCCAATCCGGTGGGGGCTCATTTCCCATTGCCCCTGCTAAACGGTTGCCTCGCCATGCACCATTCGCCCACACGTTTGCGGGAACAGCATGATGGTTAATCTATATGCATTAGTCGTTTGGGCAGTGGCTCTGCTACTCGCGCCCCTCACCGCCCTCTCGGCGGATGACTTACAGCGTACCCAACTGGCTTTGGCCCTGCGCCAGCTCGACGCCATTGAGCGCATGGCGCAATCCAGCAGCGCGCAAGCGCGGGTCATGCCCGTGCGTTACCACTTCGACTACCAACGTCTGCAGCAGGATATCCAACGTGTGCGTCAGGGGATCCAGGACTACCTGACTCCGGCGCGTGCTCAGCCGCGTGATTCTGTGGCGTTAATCGGTGACTACCGCGATCAGCAGGATCCTGCCCCATGAGCTCTGCACAACTCACGGCCTTCCAGGCTGGCGCAGGCTTCTCGCCCTCGGACCTGGCTTGGTTACTACTTGCGGGGCTGTTTGCCCTGTTGTTGCTGTGGAGCGCCTGGGCGCTCAACACCTCCTACGCCGGCTGGGCCGAACAACGCCTGAGCCAACGCCAGTTCTTCGCCGTTGCAGTGCGGGTATTCGCCCTGTACCTGGCGCTAACGTTTTTTCTGCTGTCGTGAGCAAAGGAGGCAGTCCATGCGCCCCCTAAGTCGTCCTCAGTTCGGCATTATCTGTATTGCAGTGCTGCTGCCGCAGGCGCTCTGGGCCAAATTGCCGACCATGGAAGATCCCTCGCGCGGTCAGGGCGAAGGGATCATTGAAACCATGCAGAACTACGCCTACGACATCGTGATGTTGATCGCCTTGCTGGTGGTCGCCTCAATGTTTGTCGGCGTGTGCTACCACGCTTATACGCGCTACTCGGAGATCCATTCCGGGCGATCCACCTGGGGCCAGTTCGGCTTGTCGGTGGCCGTTGGCGCGCTGTTGCTGGTGGTCGGCATCTGGTTGCTCACCACCGCCACCGGTGTCTTGTGAGGCCCGCTTATGCAATCCCTCAGCGTCAATGAAAACGAAGGCGCCGTGCTTTTTCTGCCCCATCGTTTAAACCGGCAACCGGTGGTTGTACGCGGCCTTACCGCAGATGAGCTTTGGCTGTGTACGGGGCTGTGTGCCGCGACGGGGTTGGTCAGCGGCATTCCGTTGGCGTGGTTGCTAGGCAGCGTTGCAATGGTCCCGTCGATGATCATGCTCTGCATCGCATTGGGCATCTTTATTGGCGGGGGCGTGCTGCGCCGCCATAAGCGCGGGCGCCCAGACACTTGGCTATACCGACAACTGCAATGGTCTCTGGCGCAGCGTTGGCCAAGTCTGCAGCACCTGCTTGGCGACGAGGCGCTGATCACCCGCAGCGGCTACTGGACGGTGCGCCGAGGTGAGCAATGAGTCAGTTCAAAAATGAAGTCGTGCACTTGCAGGCCCATGTCAAAACACTGAGGGTTGGCTGCACGGCACTGGTTATGATTGCCTTTATGCTCGGCGTGGGCTGGTGGCAAGCGCCACGGGACCTGACGATCCATATCCCGCCTGACCTGCGTGCTGGCAGCTCGCGCCCCTGGTGGCAAGTTCCGCCGGAGTCGGTGTACGCCTTCACGTTCTATATCTTCCAGCAACTGAACCGTTGGCCCACCGATGGCGAAGTGGATTACCTGCGCAATGTGCAGGCGTTAACCGCTTATTTGACGCCCGGTTGCCGGACTTTTTTGCTGGCGGACTATGAGTCGCGACGCAGCACGGGCGAATTACGCCAACGGGTGCGGGGGCTGTATGAGATTCCCGGGCGCGGTTATGGCGACGATCCACTCAGCCGAGTCAAAACCCGCTCGAATCAGGACTGGGTTGTGACCCTGGATCTGAGCGTGGATGAGTATTACGGCAGCGAGCAGATCAAACGGGCGCTGGTACGCTATCCCATCAAGGTGCTGCGCCTTGATATCGACCCGGAACGCAATCCGTTTGGCTTGGCGCTGGATTGTTATGACGGTGCGCCACAGCGGCTCGCGCCGTCCTCCGTGACTCAGGGGGACGCGCCATGAAATGCGGCTGGCTGTTCGGGCTGCTGTTTGTCGCACTACCAACCAGCTTTGCCCTCGAAATCATGCCCTGGGCGCGTCTGCCGCTTAATGTGCCGCTGCAGGTGGGCGCTGAACGTATCGTGTTTGTGGAGCGCAATGTACGGGTGGGCGTGCCCGCATCACTCAGCAATCGTCTGCGCGTGCAGAGCGCGGCTGGCGCAGTGTATTTGCGCGCCACTGCGCCAATTGAACCCAGCCGTTTGCAACTGCAGGATGCCGACAGCGGAGAGCTGATCCTGCTGGATGTGTTTACCGTCGAGAACGATGACAACGTGCTGGAGCCGATCAGGATTGTCGAAAGCATTCCCTCAGCGTCCGAATCAGTTGAGCGCGCCGAGCCAGTTGCAACACCCATTCCCGTCGTGCTGACCCGCTATGCGGCGCAGAATCTCTATGCACCGTTGCGAGCCCTTGAGGCGCTCCCGGGTGTGCGGCAGATCACTGTGCAGCCAGACCTGCCGCTGGAAACACTTCTGCCAAGCCTTCCACTGCGTGCTAAAGCATTGGCCAGTTGGCGCTTAGAAGAGTACCGAGTCACCGCCATTCGCCTGACCAATACCGCCGATCAGTGGCTCACGTTGGACCCACGGCAACTGCAAGGCAATCTGATCAGCGCGACCTTTCAACATCACGACCTTGGCCCCAAGGGCGACTCATCCGATACCACCACGCTGTACCTGGTGACCCGCGGCCATGACCTGAAGCAAGCGTTGCCACCAGCGATCAGCCCGATTGATGCGGCGCTCAACCTTCCAGGGCCTGACGATGAACAGTAATGGCCTGCTCAAATGGCTGATGCTTTTGATGATCGCCTTGGTGGTCATCGTTGTGATCAAGCTGCGCAGCGGCAATGACACCCCCGCCGCGCCGGCAGAACGTGGCACAGCATTGACCGTAGAAGAAATGAAAGCGTTGGGCATTGAAGGCGATACGCCGCGAGACACCGTGGCCACATTGGTCGGTCAGGTCAAACA
>NZ_VBVZ01000171.1 GCF_005863185.1 Pseudomonas edaphica | reverse complement strand
CCAGCCACCTACGCGAGCTGGGCGTCCAGTTCAAAGAGCACTTCCATCTAAAAATGATCAGCGGCCAAGGTGAATCGATGGCCCCAACCATTAAGAGCCGTGACCCGCTGTTGATCGACGTGACCGTCCGGGAATTCACGGGCGACGGCATTTACGCACTCACCTGGCAAAACCACTTCTATATAAAGCGTCTCCAGGTGCTGGACGAAGATAATTTCGAGATGCTGTCGGACAACCCTTTGCACGGGCCGCGCACCATAAGGAAGGACGACACATACATACAGGGGCGCATCCTGTTTGTTTGGAACGGACAACCGGCGTGACGACATGGCCCTCACTAAACCCAACCAGCAGCTTCGCCGCGACCTGAAAGAGGCTGCGGCCCTGCTCAAGTGGTCAGGTGTAGATCTGTTTGTCTTTGCCAAGCGACTTCTGGCGTCAGGGGATGAGCAAGGCGCCAACGATCTGATGAAGATCGCTCTGAGCTTTCAGGAGGCTGAGGACAAGCTGGCGGGTTATGCGGATGAGGTCAGGGATCAGCGCATCACCAGGGCGAAACCGGAATAGTTGTTTTCTTTTAATGTATGCGAGCGCAGCCCATTGCGGATGCCAAAGGAATGCAAATGCGGAGCATTGCGTGAATGGCACAGCCTTCAAAAATATCCTATGAAGAAGCAATAGCTGGCCTTGAAGTAGAAAAGCATTGGGATGCTGGCGACTCCATTGAGTGGGTTCAAACATCAGTCAAGCAGTGGCCTTCAAGCTTCAAATTCCGAACCGCGCTTCTAGTCGGCAATGTGCGACCAGAGGGGCTATTCCTGCAGCTCGACTACAAACCAAGCCTAATTCAGGATGTGCCGGACAAGCTTTACATGACCCTGCTTGTCAATAACGCACGCGTCTTCGGGATAGATGAGAACGGATCAGCGAATCATGTGAACAAGGTCGGTATCGGGAAGGAGTTTTTCATGCAGAAGATTTCCCATCCGCACATCCATTTGCCGGTTCCTGAGGCTTCATACGGTTACATCGAGCCCCTTGAAGCGCAGCCCGTCTCAAGCTTGTGGCAGGTATTCCTAAGTCGTGCCAATATCATTGGCGCACCACCTATAAATCTTCCGACGGAAAACGATGAGCCACAAATGAGGTTGATATGAACTGCACACATATTACCGAGGCCTTCGGTCTAGCGTGTACGCATATCAATAGCGGCCTCGTTTACCTTGAAAGCCCTATCTCCCTATCCTTCGACGGCACCTTGATCGGTGCGTATGTTCAGGATATTGGGCAAGGTCGAGTTCGCATCACCGACAACGCAGATACTCTGTTCCACGCGATGACTATGGGTGTGAGCCCAAATGCAAATAAGGCCGCAAAACTGGCCAACATTGCTGCGGACTGTCACATAGCACTATCCGAAAGCGGTGAGTTGCATGCGTCGTGCGCCGAGAAAGATGTGCCTTACTACATGGCTCGATTTATCGAAGCGGCGAGCCAGATCAGCCAAGCTTGCGACGCTTGGCGACCTGCCCCCATATCTAAATTTGAGAAGATTGTTTCGAAGGCTCTTCGCGCCGGTTTTCCAAAGCGCGTAAAAAGGGACTATGAGGTTCAGGGCGCGAGCGGCCACAACCTGAAGTTCCAGTTCGCGCTTGACGTCGAGTCGGGCAACCCGCAGATCATTCAAACCGTAAGTGCTCAGGATGACAAACCGCACTGGCTGTCGGTCTACAGCACCCTGGGGAAAATGGTTGATCTGAAGAATGCCGCGCCACAAGCAAGACGACTGGTGATTCTTGAGTCGGCCAACCCTCAGGACGTTGGCAAGGCAGCTTCTGCACTGGCAGAAAGCGCAAGCGTTCTGGTTTTCAAGACCGCGTCTCAGCTTATAGAAGACATAAGGTCGCTCGCGGCCTAACTTTTAAAGCCCGGCCCAGCGCCGGGCTTCTTGTATCTGCCCTTCCCTACCACTCAGATGGTGGCTGTACGCCACGAATGGTAAAGTGCTGGCTCAATTATGGGAGGGATCCAATGAAAGGATTTGGGACATTCGCACTGGTCGTCGGCGCGTGCTGGCTGATCTTCGCGCTGAGCATGGATGTGTCAGTGCCTACCGGCGCCGGCAGCCGAGTGAATAACCTAGGGCTCATGGCTGACCGCCAGATCCACACCATTGTTGGCGGAGTGATTGCGCTCGCCGGCCTTCTCATGGTTTTGCTGGGTGGTAAAGGCTCCCCTGCTGCCGCCCAGGTAGAGAAAGATACTCGCCCTTGCCCTATGTGTGCCGAGAGCATCAAGACTGCTGCGGTCAAGTGCAAGCACTGCGGCGCCGATGTTGAGCCAGTAGCCGCCCCGCGCCTTAAAAATGGATGGGTCGCATCAACTGCCTGCCGTGACGAAGAAGAACAGCAGCGAACCATTGAGGCAATTACCAGCACCGGACTTCCGGTTGTTCCAATGATCGGCCTGGCAGTGGGTGCCGGCCCATTTGAAACAAAGGAAGAGGCAAAGCAGGCCCTGGTCGCAATGCGCGACGGCCCCAGGTTGTTCAGCGAGATTGTTTACAGGGATTCGGTGAGCGGCAAGTACCCACCGATTACGGACTGACTAACCATGCTTAAGTGAGCCCGCAACGAGCGGGCTTTTTCATGCCTATCAGAAAGGCGCCGCCTCCTCTTCTGGCTCGAACTCAACCTCTCCCCTGCCCGCCACCTCGACTTCCTGCTGCTCCCACCTAACCGTCACACTGCCATCGTCATTGAGCGTCAGCTCGAGCTCGTCGGTATCAGCGATCACGCTCAGAACCTCTTCCCACTCCCGATCCCCATCCGTGTCCAGGCGATGAATCGTAACCCAGCGCTGCGTCTGGGCAACCGGGTGATTAATCATCGATGAGACGCGAAGCCCGAGGCGCGCCATACCGCTCATTTCCTGCCGTGCTGCCGGTGCCGCCTGCTTCTTCGCCATGGAATCCCCTCCCGGTAATTACTGTATATCCGTACAGGATAGACAGAATCATATCCCACGCTTTCCGAAAACGTAACCGAGAACTGCCGTGTTAATTCGTAAAAATAAATCACATTTCGTGTTGACGAAATAAACACGATGCGTGATAGTTCACCCATCGCAGCGACACACAACCACTGCGAACCGCTCTTTAAAAACTTGATGGACGCCGAGCTGGCCGATGCATAGCCAGCGGACGTACCGCGCAACGGTACGCAGCGATTCGACCTCATGTCGGCGCTGGGCATAGGAGACCTCATTCGGAGGGCGCAGCTGGAGAGGCTGTGTGGTGGTGAGTAAGCGTTTGGCCTTGGGACCTTGATCCCGTGTCGCGCTGAAAGACATCAACGGGAAAACGACCGTTGGCCTGTGCAAGAGAACGCAACAAACAGATTTCCTCGATGACCTTGGTGACAGGGTCATCCGGAAAATCAAACCGGAGTAACCGTAATGAGCAAGGGAGTAGTGATCAAGTACGACTGCCCGCAGTGCGGCGACCGCACAAAGGCACTGCACGAAGGCTACTGCGAGGCCTGCTGCACCAGTAATCAGGCGGCGCTGGACGACCACAACCACCAGCATGACCGCTGGGCCCTGTTGAGCAGCACAGACCGCGCCGCTGAAATCAAGCGCGCCCACCGATAACGCCACCCTGATGCGCCGTATAGACCTCGGCACGCCGGCGTGCAATACCAAAGATTTACTGATGCCGCTTCTATGAGGCGGCATTGGAAATCAACGGAGGACTTGAAATGCCGAAGTACATGCTCGACTACATCCGGCTTTGCCGGGAATGCAGCCTGGATCTGCGCACGATCGGCAACATGTGCAGCATCGTGATTCCAGCTCTGCAGCGTGAGGCATCCGCACTGCGCAGCGCGGTCAGCGAGTTCGCCGGGGCCTTCCCTGAGCTTGAGCAAGACGTCGAACTGCTGGAGTCAGCCATACGCGCCGGACTACAGCGCTGCACGCCTCAGCCGCGCCAGCAAGAGCTGTTCGCAGCATGACGGACCTTTTCACTGATGCCCATCCAGAGCGGTGGGCAGCGGGAAAACAACCGGAGCAAGACGAGATGATCATCATCGAAGACGACTTCACAAGCGGCGCCCAAGTGAGCATGCAGATGGACAAAGAGGCGGGTGAGCTGTTCGTGTTTCATTGCCCCGCTGGTCAAGGCTGCAAAGTCAGCAAATGGCCTCTCGACAGCTATCACATGCCAATCGCAGTGGCTCATTACGAACAGTGCTGCGAGCTGGAACGCGCCGCCTGAACAACCAGCGCCACGACAGCCTGTCGTTAACTGCCCTATACCGGTGATGGTTGAGGTCCTGGGTGGTCAGGACGAACCCGGTTAACCCACCCGATCCTCTCTATGAGAGCGCATCGGGGTGTGATCGGAGCGTGCCCAAGTGGGCTGCAGCGCTAGGATCGCAAAGACCCGTGAATGTCCTGAGCCGGTATGAGCGAGACGGCCAACACTACAAACGCGGCGGGAACCAAGCAGGGGTCGCGCCCTGGTGTTCCGATCACACCCCGATGCGGACGAAATCGCGGCCTATAACCGCCCACCTGCATCACCGCAACAAGCAGATGAATTCCCGGGCTGACGGGCAAGTGTAAGACCTGAGGGATCGCGGGAATCGTGGCCGGTAGAGTGAGTAAGCGCCCAGATGGCCACGGCGAGTCCAAGAATAAGCGGCTGAAACCTTCGCCCCGGTGAAACTCCGGTGTCACTAAGGCCGCTAATAGTCCTGCCGGGATCAGCTCCGGCCTCTGCATCACCCAAACCAACCGGAGATCACCATGCTCCTACTGTTCCTGATCGGCGCAGCGCTCAGCCATGCGCGGCCAGAACCGCCACCTGATGACGGCCTGCCAACCGGTCCATTGCGCTTCCATCGTGAGCGCTGGCGTTCTAGATCGGGGCTCTCGGCGTTCTGGCGCTGATAGTCCCGCCAAAAACTCTTCCCGGCGCCACGTAGGGAGGTCTATGTGTCGCACCGAAAGCCCGGGCAATGTTCGGGCTTTTTTACGCGCCTTTATTACGTCAGCACTCCTCCCCCGCGCCCATCGGCAACCAGCGGGAGGCATGAGTGTTGACGAATACAGGTGAACCAACGAATCAACGGAGCAGAACGAAATGGCTAAGCGAGGACAACTCACCGCCCACATAAAGGCAATGGCTCTGGAATTGCTCGGAAAGGAAATCTGCCAGCGCGAACTGCGCCTTATGCCCTACGCGCAGCATTGCCTGGTCAACGGAAGCAACATTGAGCCAAGCAAGATCAATGCAGAAGAGCGCGCAATCCTTTCCGACTGGCGTGCACGGGGATGGATCAGTGGCGGGGCCAGCGACTTCGAGGCGACCAAAGAGTTCTGGAATTCGATGAATGATCTGATTTGGCTTGGATACGTCACTCACGACGATCAGCCGGACGAATAAGCCGCCTAACCGGGTGAACCAACGAATGGAGAGAGTCATGAGCGATGTCACGGTTTCGATAAGCCTATCCAGGCAAGAGCAAGGCCGACTCTACATGCAGCATCTGGCGGCAAAGAAGACGGTCAAGGCATTGCTTGAGCAACGAGATGAACTGCTCGCAGCACTGCAAGGCTTGCTCGCTGCCTACCAAGACCCCGGCAACACCGGCAGCACGCACGACGACAAGGTTCTGGTAGCCCGAGCAGTCATCGCCAAAGCTTCCGCCTAACCCCAAACACTGGAGGTCGCCATGCGAACCGTCGAAGAAGTTGAAAAAGAGGTTGGCTGGACTGAGGAAGAGGCTTCCCAGTGTGGCTGCTATGCCCGGCCGGAGCCATGCGAGCGCTGCTGGTCATTGGGCTGGGCGCTTGGCGGTGACGACATCATCAAGCCTGAACGAACCCCCGAATAACGCCAACTGGAGGCGACCATGAACGCAGCATTGAAGATTTGTCAGGCGATGTACGACGCCCGGTTGCCGCCTCCAGTGAGCGAGTCGGCGGTGGAGATTGAACGCAAGGAGTGGCTGTACAACGCCACGGAGCAGCTGGTGAGGTTTGGCCAGGATGTGAAGGTGCAGCGGCGCCTGCGAAGGCCTCAGGTCGTCACGGTCGCCCAGCTGGAGCTGGCGGCGGACGAACTGGCGAACGCCCGGCAGGCAGACTTTGAGGTAGGCACGCCAGCCCTTGGGCGCCTTCTGGTCGCCAACAACTGTGGCCGGGCCGACAAAGACGCCGCCGCCGAGCTGCTAGGCCGCAGCGATCACCCCTTCGGCAAGCTTGGCGAAATTGCCGAGGCCCTACTTCGGCCCCTGGTAGACGATGCACTGGCCGCACAGGCCGAGGACGACGAACTATGACTCTCAGTGCACACGTTCTTATCGGCGAAGAGCTTGAAACGCTCGAGGATCGCCAAACACCAGTCAGTTGGTCGTTGATGATCCAGAAAACGCTGAACGAAATGATGGTAGACGATCGCATCACCATCTCCGAATTCAACCACTACTGCGGGCGCCTCAACAAGATCGTTGCCCGGCGCAAGGAGGCATCATGACCATAATCGCCGGATCATTTGAAGGAATCGCCATGGCCCTGAGAAATCAGGGTTTCTTGTTTCTGGTAGACGTGAAATGGATCGAGCAGCCTTGCAAGAGTGCGGGCCGCTGGACTTGCAAGGTGGCGATGTGAGCCGGCATTACAGATACGCAAGCGCACCAAATCAACAGGTTGGGTTGATGCGCTGCTGCGCCTGCGGCAAGAAGATCACGGAAGGCCTCTATCGGTACCACGAAACCGAAGATGCTTATGTTCCATGCCACCGCGCCTGCTGCCCAGCAGATCCAAAATGGCAGGAGATAGATACAGCCGACGAGAATAGCCGTATCAGGCATGAGCAATATTGCGCCGACGTACTGCAGTTCTACGATAAGTGGGGCGCGCTTGATGATGATGACTTTATGTCAATCGTGATCAACCGAAAGGATAAACCATGACCTCCCACCAAAGAGTCAAGCGCTACTGCTTCTGGCGCGGGTCTGCCATAGCACTCGCATTCTTTACTTTCGTGATGTTGCTCGGCGCATACGCCGGGACGATCACTCGATAGGTAATCGACATGAATAAGCACACGCCTGGGCCTTGGGTAATCATCCCCGGTGGTGACGAATGGTCTAGTGGAAGAATAGCGACCATCGAGCCAAAGCCGAAAACCATGGTTGAGACCAACTACTGGACTGTCGCCGAAGTGAATTATCGCCGCGACGAACATTTGGCCAATGCCAAGCTGATCGCCGCCGCACCGGATCTGCTTAAGGCGCTGGAAATGTGCATTGAGTGGATGGGTGATCGTCGCGACGTATCACCAGAGTCCATTGACGCTTGGGTCAAAGGCCGCTACGCCATCGCCAAAGCCACCCAATAACCCCCTTCACAGCGCCCCTCTCCGGTGGCGCGGAGAGATAGTCATGTCCAGCACTTCCGTAGTTGAGCAGAGAGAGAACATGCCGGCTCAACTCAATGAGTCCGCAACGATCCTTTCTGTCATCCAGCGCGCCGCCGCTGATCCGGCCTGCGACATCGAAAAGATGGAACGCCTCATGGCGATGCATGAGCGCATGCAGGCCAAGACCGCTGAAACAGACTTCAATGCCGCCCTGTCTCGCGTACAGGGCGAAATGGGCCGTATTGCAGCCGATGCTACCAATAGCCAGACACGCAGCCAGTACGCGACCTACGGAAAGCTCGACAGCTCGTTGCGGCCTAAGTACACCAAGGAAGGGTTCTCGCTTTCCTTCGGCACCGAGCCAGCACCAGATGGCATGGTCGGCATGGTGTGCTTCGTCAGCCATATTGGCGGGCACACCCGAGAATACCGTGCACACGTGCCGTCTGATGGCAAGGGCGCCAAGGGTGGCGACGTCATGACAAAGACCCACGCCTTCGGCTCTGGCACCTCCTACGGCATGCGCTACCTGCTGAAGATGATCTTCAACGTCGCTATCGGCGAAGAGGACGACGACGGCAACGGCGCCGGTGGTGATGATTTCCGCAACGCCATTCTCGATGACCTGACATCCCGTGTCTCGGACGCGACCGACAAAGACAGCCTGCAAGAGGCGTGGCAGCACGGCTTGAAAGTTCTGCACGCCGCCAAGGACTCAGTAGGCGCCGAAGAGCTACGCGGCGCGGTCAATAAGCGCAAGGCTGAACTGGAGAGCGCGTCATGATCCTAATCAGTTGTGAACAAGGCAGCCCAGAGTGGCATCAAGCCCGCGCAGGATGCATTACGGCCAGCATGTTCGGCGTGGCTCGCACTAAGGTCGGCGGCTTGGATGAAAAGCAGTTGGTGTTTGTGACGGCGGTCCAGTCTGGCATGACCGAAAAGGAAGCCATGGCCGAGGCAGGCTACAAGGCGGCACCAAAGGCCGAGTCGGTGCGCCTGGCGTTGGCCGGCAAGCCAGTCGGGCAACCGTCCGAAGCGGCAATGAACTATGCATTCGGACTGGCCGTTGAGCGCATCAGCGGCACCCCGCTGGATAATGGTTTCGAGACCTGGCAGATGAAGCGCGGCCACGAACTTGAGCCGATGGCCAGGATGGAGCATGAGCTTAAAACAGGCCTTATGGTCCAGCGCGCCGGGTTCGTAACCACGGACGATGGCGCCTTCGGAGCCAGCGCTGACGGCCTGATCGGCGAAGACGGCGGCAGTGAGTACAAGTGCTTCATCGCACCCGACAAGCTCCGCGCCTTCCATATCGACAACGACGCCAGCGGCATCATGGATCAGGTGCAGGGCTGCATGTGGATCACCGGCCGAAAGTTCTGGCACGTCGGCATGTACTGCCCCGCCCTGGAGGTGGTGGGCCGCCAGCTCTGGTGGCAAGAGTTCAAGCGCGACGACAACTATATCGAAAAGCTCGAAGAAGACCTCTGGCAGTTCAAGCTGCTGGTGGATGACTACGAGGCGAAACTTCGGAGTGAAGCAGCATGATCAGCAATCACCTCAGCCTGGTCGAGGCAATGCGCCCGGCCTCGGACGAACTGGCCGCGCAGGTAGAGCAGTACCTGGAGGCCGGAGGCCAGATCGAAGAAGCGACGCCCATCGGCTATAAGCCCAAACCAATTACCTACAGCAACCAGATGCCGCCGGCGCCGAAGCCGTTTGTTCGGCGCCGGGTTGAAGCGGCACCCCTTCCCTATGCCCCAATCAACGCGCGCGCCGAGAAGCGCACAAAGCTGATTGAGAAGGTTGCAGAACTGGCAGCGAATCACACCCAAAGTGAAGTTGCTCAGTTGCTAAAGGTCAGCCGTAGAACCCTCTGCGGCATCACGCAAGAGTTCGGGATCAAGTTCAAGAAGGCCGTGCGCGGCGGCAATCAAGACCCCGAGCGCCAAAAGCAGATGGAAGATCGAGACGCTCAGTTTGCCATACGTATAAGGGCGTTCATGGAGCTAGGCGTCACGCGGCGCAAGTGCTGCGGGAAGCTCGCCATCAGCAATAAGGCCTTCGAGCGGATTATCGCTGCGCACGGCATCGACTATCCAAAAGCTCGCCAAGGCAGCACTTCATGCGCCCATAGCCCGCATCCAGCAACGCAAACGTCAAACCTGGCTCGCACTGCCGGCCAGCGGAATAGAAGAGGTAGGCCATGGCAGCCGAACAGAAGGAGCGCACGGCAAAGCTTGCCGAGAAGCGGCAGGAACTGGGCGAGCAGGAGTTGCGGCACACGGTACCGCACGGCACCCGGCAGATGCTCGACGAGTTGATGCTCTGGCATAAGGTCGAGGAAGTCAGCGAGGCGGTGCAACTGCTAGTGCTGAATGGCCGGGCCGAGGATCTGCCGCCGGCGCCGCCGAAAGTCAAAGGGCCATCCGACATCATCCGACACTACTTCCGGCAGGGAATGCGTGACCGTCTGGCAGCGCTCACAGCTGAACTGGGCGAGACGAAGGGCCGGTCAACCATCTGGCGACTGATCGTGCACGCCCACTCGATGGGACGTGAAGCATCTGCATCAATGCTCGAAATTAAGCGCCACGGAATCGACATACCGCAAAACGTGGCGCGCAAATTACGGCAAGCGGGCTTTGCCGAATCGCTACAGATGAACGCCGAAGACGACGGCGACGAATAACCCACCCTACTCGCTGCATCCGGTCGCCGGAGGTCAGCGCCTGACTGGAGATACACCGTGGAAATCACTTACGGCTCAGTCTGCTCCGGCATTGAGGCTGCAACACAAGCGTGGCACCCGCTAGGCATGCGCGCCGCCTGGTTCGCCGAGATTGAGCCGTTCCCCTCGGCGGTCCTGGCCCACCACTACCCCGACGTGCCGAACCACGGCGACATGACCAAGCTGGCTGCCCTGGTGCTGGCCGGCAAGATCCCGGCGCCGGACGTGCTGGTCGGCGGCACCCCATGCCAGGCCTTCTCGGTCGCCGGCATGCGTGAAGGCCTCACAGACCCGCGCGGCGCCCTCACCATAAAATATGTGGAGCTTGCAGATGCAGTTGACTATGTTCGCGCCGGCCAGCGAAAGCCCGCCAGCGTCATCGTCTGGGAGAACGTCCCCGGCGTCCTCAGCGACAAAGGGAACGCCTTCGGATGCTTTCTTGGCGCGCTTGCTGGGGAAGACTGCGAGCTGCAGCCTCCAGGGAAAAAATGGCAGGACGCTGGTTGTGTGTATGGACCCAAAAGAACAATCGCGTGGCGGGTCCTGGACGCCCAATATTTCGGCCTGGCCCAACGACGCCGTCGTGTGTTCGTTGTCGCAAGTGCTCGAGACGGGTTCGATCCCGCCGAGGTACTTTTTGAGCGCGAAGGCGTGCGCCGGGATACTGCGCCGGGCCGAGGCGAGGGGCAAGACGTTACCGGAACAGCTCCTTTCGGCCCTGCACTCCAGTGCGGATGTGGATCAGT
>NZ_VBVZ01000170.1 GCF_005863185.1 Pseudomonas edaphica | reverse complement strand
CAGTAAAGGCACGGCAATTTTGCTGAAAGTACTCAGCGTCTGTTTTTGGGGCTGCTTCGCAGCCCAACGCAGGACAAGCCTGCTCGCCACAGGAGAAATAGGCTGCTTTTAAAAGTTGTGTAGATACCTATGCTCATCGCAGGCAAGCCAGCTCCCACATTTGAAGGTATTCACCGTTCGAGTGTGGGAGCTGGCTTGCCTTCGATTGCATCAGCACAATTCCGACCATTACCGTCGGAATTGGTCAAAATTTGTGCTATATTCCGCGCCCGCGATTTTTCATCTCAACACCGGTCACCGTCATGCAAACAGCCAAGCCGTTATTTGACTATCCCAAGTACTGGGCCGAATGTTTCGGTCCTGCGCCATTCCTGCCGATGAGCAGGGAGGAGATGGATCAGCTTGGCTGGGATTCCTGCGACATCATCATCGTCACCGGTGATGCGTATGTGGATCACCCGTCGTTTGGCATGGCGATCATCGGCCGGCTGCTGGAGTCCCAGGGCTTTCGCGTCGGGATCATTGCGCAGCCGAACTGGCAGTCCAAAGACGACTTCATGAAGCTCGGCGAGCCGAACCTGTTCTTCGGCGTCGCGGCCGGCAACATGGACTCGATGATCAACCGTTACACCGCTGACAAGAAAATCCGTTCCGACGACGCCTACACCCCAGGCGGCATGGCCGGCAAACGCCCGGACCGCGCCAGCCTGGTGTACAGCCAGCGTTGCAAGGAAGCCTACAAGAACGTGCCGATCGTACTTGGCGGCATCGAAGCGTCCCTGCGCCGCATCGCCCACTACGATTACTGGCAGGACCGTGTGCGCAACTCGATCCTGATCGATGCCTGCGCCGACATCCTGCTGTACGGCAACGCCGAGCGGGCCATCGTCGAAGTTGCCCAGCGCCTGTCGTGGGGCCACAAGATCGAAGACATCACCGACGTGCGCGGCACCGCGTTCATTCGCCGTGACACGCCTGCAGGCTGGTACGAGGTGGACTCCACGCGTATCGACCGTCCGGGCAAGATCGACAAGATCATCAACCCGTATGTGAATACCCAGGACACCCAGGCCTGCGCCATCGAGCAGGAAAAAGGCCCGGTTGAAGACCCGGAAGAAGCCAAGGTCGTACAAATTCTTGCCAGCCCGCGCATGACCCGTGACAAGACGGTCATTCGTCTGCCGTCCATGGAAAAAGTCCGTGGCGACTCGGTCCTGTACGCCCACGCCAACCGCGTGCTGCACCTGGAAACCAACCCGGGCAACGCCCGCGCTTTGGTGCAGAAGCATGGCGAAGTGGACGTGTGGTTCAACCCGCCGCCCATCCCTATGACCACCGAAGAAATGGACTACGTGTTCGGCATGCCTTACGCCCGCGTCCCGCACCCGGTGTACGGCAAGGAAAAGATCCCGGCCTACGACATGATCCGTTTCTCGGTGAACATCATGCGTGGCTGCTTCGGTGGCTGTACTTTCTGCTCGATCACCGAGCACGAAGGCCGCATCATCCAGAACCGTTCCGAAGAGTCGATCATTCGCGAGATCGAAGAGATCCGCGACAAAGTGCCAGGCTTCACCGGCGTGATCTCCGACCTCGGCGGCCCGACCGCGAACATGTACCGCATCGCCTGCAAGAGCCCGGAAATCGAATCCGCGTGCCGCAAGCCGTCATGCGTGTTCCCGGGCATCTGCCCGAACCTGAACACCGATCACTCCTCGTTGATTCAGCTGTATCGCAGCGCCCGTGCGTTGCCGGGTGTGAAGAAGATTCTGATTGCTTCCGGCCTGCGCTACGACCTCGCGGTCGAGTCGCCGGAATACGTCAAGGAACTGGTTACCCACCACGTCGGTGGCTACTTGAAGATCGCCCCGGAACACACCGAGGAAGGTCCGCTCAACCAGATGATGAAACCGGGCATTGGCAGCTATGACAAGTTCAAGCGCATGTTCGAGAAGTACACCAAGGAAGCGGGCAAGGAGCAGTACCTGATCCCGTACTTCATCGCCGCCCACCCCGGCACCACCGATGAAGACATGATGAACCTGGCCCTGTGGCTCAAGGGCAATGGCTTCCGCGCCGACCAGGTGCAGGCGTTCTACCCGTCGCCGATGGCCACCGCCACCGCCATGTACCACTCGGGCAAGAACCCGCTGCGCAAGGTCACCTACAAGAGCGACGCGGTCACCATCGTCAAGAGCGAGGAACAGCGCCGTCTGCACAAGGCCTTCCTGCGCTACCACGACCCGAAAGGCTGGCCGATGCTGCGTGAAGCACTGACGCGCATGGGCCGCGCCGACCTGATCGGGCCGGGCAAGGATCAGTTGATCCCGCTTCACCAGCCGTCCACCGACAGCTACCAGAGCGCCCGTCGCAAGAACTCGACGCCGGCTGGCAGCCATAAGGTTGCGAAGGAGACCACCACCAGGATCCTCACCCAGCACACCGGCCTGCCACCGCGCGGCAGTGATGGCAGCAACCCGTGGGACAAGCGTGAGCAAGCCAAGGCGGCAGCTCAGGCGCGTAACAAGCAGGCGGCTAAAGAACGCAGTGATGCGGCGAAGGGCAAAGGCGGCAAGCCTGCGCGCAAGCCGGTCGTGCCGCGCTGATCGCAACCTGAATATGCAAAACGCCAGCCTCGTGCTGGCGTTTTGCTTTCTATTCGCTGGCGTGCCTGTTTGTTAAGGTGGCGCCCATTAGATCGCCATCGCAGGCAAGCCAGCTCCCACAAAGCCGGCCCGGCCACCCTCATATTCAAGGAAGAACACCCATGAGCAACCCCCTGCTCTCCATCGGCATGGACTCCAACCGCTCCCAATTCATGGCGCGCCAGCGCATCGAAAGCCAGATCAACCTGCCACGGTTGTTCGCCGCCATCGATGCCGACCCCGGCATTGTCGGCGCCGGTGTGGTGTACATCGACGCCGACTTCAATGTGATCACCCTGCGCGAATTCAAGCCCCTCTGCAGCATTAAGCCCAAGCGCATCATTTTGCGCGAAGCACAGAAGTACATTTCGCCCGCGCAATTTGTGGAGCAGGTCAAGACCGACCCACGGGAAGAACGCCTCAGAAAAGAGGCGTTTGATATGGGCTTGTCGTGCACCGCCGCGATTATCGGTTGGATCGTGGTGTTCAGCGGCAGCGTCGCCGTGCCTTTTACGGCGGGCGCCAGCGCGTTCGTGGTGGGCATTGGCGTGACGGCGGCGCTGGCCAGCAGTGCGCAATGCGGGTTTGGCGTGGCGCGTACCTACAACGAGATACTCGACCCTGACGCTAACGACCGGATGGATGACGCCGAATGGTTCGGCGCTGTTTCAACCATCCTTGATACGGCTTCCCTGGTGGGGATCGGCACCGGCGCGCTGACCACGGTGAAGCTGCTCAGGGCCAAAAAGGCTGCCGCTCTGGGCAAGAGTTGGTATGAATTGCTCAAGGGTTTGAATCGCCAGGAACGCAAGAAACTGACCAAGGAGCTGCTAAGCCTGCGCGACCCCAGCCTGACGCCCAAGTTGCTCAAGTTGCAGCAGCGTGCAGGCAAACTGACCAAGAGCTTCAGCTCCACGGAAATTCGGCATGCCACCCTGACCCAGATGAAAGACGCATTGGGCGGCATCCTCGGTATCGTGGGCAGCTACCGCAGCGGTAGCGTGGGCACCGCCACCACCCTTGCAATCGGCTTGTACGAGGACCTCACCGAATGAAAGGTTTCCCCGACATGGGCAGTTTCCTCGCGCGCTATTTCCCGGTGTTCATGGGCACGATCTTCATGGCGATCTTTTCCGGCGCGTCTGCTGTATCCCTCGCCGGCGTGACGTATTTGCGGGGTGTCGATCCGTCGCTTAAATCCGACTACTCAGGCCTGGCGATTTTGTTGCTGGTGGCGGTGCTGGTCTTTGCCAACGTGATGGTTGCGCGTGGCCGCCCATGGGCCACCGGCCTGGTGGCGGGTTATCTGGGTTGCTGCCTGCTGTTCGTGCTGCCGATGATCCAGTACCCCATTCCCAAACTGGTCTACGGTTCGGCTGTGCTCTTTCCGCTGTTGGGGTTGCTCCTGCTTAACAGCAAGCGCCACCGCGAAATGCGCCAAAAGCTGCTCGAAGTCCGCCACCTTCGCGAAGCCACGATCGCTCGCCACAAAACGCGCTGACTGGGTAGATTCACTACCCGGCCTCACACGCACGCCACAAATATGTGCAAGCCTTGCACCACGGCACCCACGTTGGCGCCGTTTTGGTGCTGTACTGCACGGGGTCTTACGATAAAGCGCAATGACGGCCGCTCTGGCATAAGTCTTGCGCGCTTTGTGTTCATGCCCTGGCTCGCAGGAGGCCGCCGTGTCGATTCATGTCGCGTTGCACCACGTTACGCATTACCGCTATGACCGCGCTGTCGAACTCGGCCCACAGATCGTGCGCTTGCGCCCGGCTGCCCATAGCCGCACGCGGATCTTGTCTTACGCGCTCAAAGTGCTGCCCGAGCAGCACTTCATCAATTGGCAGCAAGACCCGCAGGGCAATTACCTGGCGCGCCTGGTATTCCCGGAAAAGACCGATGAGTTGCGCATTGAGGTCGACCTCGTCGCCGAGATGGCGGTATTCAACCCGTTCGATTTTTTCCTCGAGCCCTACGCCGAAAAAATCCCCTTCAGCTACGCCGCCGATGAGCAGCGCGAGCTGGCGCCGTACCTGGAAACCTTGCCGCTGACGCCAAAGTTTGCCGCCTATCTGGCCGGCATCGACCGCACGCCGCTGCCGGCTGTGGATTTTCTGGTCGGGCTCAATCAGCGCCTGGCGGCCGACATCGGCTATTTGATCCGCATGGAGCCGGGCGTACAAACGCCGGAATTCACCTTGGGCGCCGCTTCCGGCTCCTGCCGCGATTCGGCGTGGCTGCTGGTGCAACTACTGCGCAACCTGGGGCTGGCGGCGCGGTTTGTGTCGGGCTACTTGATCCAGCTCACCGCCGACGTCAAAGCCCTCGATGGCCCGTCCGGCACCGAAGTCGACTTCACCGACCTGCACGCCTGGTGCGAGGTGTATTTGCCCGGCGCGGGCTGGATCGGCCTGGACGCCACCTCCGGGCTGTTCGCCGGTGAAGGGCATATCCCATTGGCCTGTAGCCCTGATCCTTCGTCCGCTGCGCCAATCAGCGGGCTGGTGGAACCCTGCGAGTGCGAATTTACCCACGAGATGTCGGTGGAGCGCATTTGGGAAGCGCCGCGCGTCACCAAGCCCTACACCGAAGAGCAATGGCTGGCGATCCAGGCGTTGGGCCGGCAGATCGACGCCGACCTGCTCAAGGACGATGTACGCCTGACCATGGGCGGCGAACCGACCTTTGTCTCCATCGACGACCCCGACGGCGCCGAGTGGAACACCGCGGCGCTGGGGCCGGACAAGCGTCGCCTGTCCGCCGAGCTGTTCCAGCGCATGCGTGCCCACTACGCGCCCAAAGGCCTGGTGCATTTCGGCCAGGGCAAGTGGTACCCCGGCGAGCAACTGCCGCGCTGGTCGCTCAATTGCTACTGGCGCCGCGACGGCGTGCCGATCTGGCACAACAGCGCGCTGATCGCCGATGAACAACAGGACTACGGCGCCGATGACGTGATGGCCGGGCGCTTCCTGGCCAGTGTCGCCGAGCGCCTTAAACTGCCGGCACGCTTTGTGTTCCCGGCTTTCGAAGACAACTTCTACTACCTGTGGCGCGAAGGTGCGCTGCCGCAAAACGTCACCGCCCAGGACCCGCGCCTGAGTGATGACCTGGAGCGCGAGCGCCTGCGCAAAGTGTTCAGCCAGGGCCTGGATAAAGTCATCGGCCAAGTGCTGCCGCTGGCGCGCACGGCGGCCAATGACCGCTGGCAGAGTGGGCGCTGGTACCTGCGTGACAACCACTGCCGTCTGGTGCCGGGCGACTCGCCGCTGGGTTACCGCCTGCCACTGGCCTCGCAACCGTGGGTGACGGCGGCGGAATACCCATTTGTGCATCCCACTGACCCGAATCAGGATCAGTCGGACCTGCCGACCACCGCGCAACTGCAAAGCCATGGCACGCCTGCGCCGAGCGACGAGCGCGTGCCCAAGGTCGACGAATCCGCCGATTGGCTGACTCGCACCGCCTTGTGTGCCGAAGCACGGGAAGGGCGTTTGTACCTGTTTATGCCGCCGCTGGAACGCGTCGAGGATTACCTGGAGTTGGTGGCCGCTATTGAAGCCACCGCCGAAGAACTGCATTGCCCGGTGTTGCTGGAAGGTTACGAGCCGCCGTTCGATACGCGCTTGAGCAACTTCCGGGTCACGCCGGACCCGGGTGTGATCGAGGTCAATGTGCAGCCGTCCGCCACTTGGGATGAGCTGGTAGAACGCACCGAGTTCCTCTACGAAGAGGCGCGGCAAACCCGCCTGACCACCGAAAAGTTCATGATCGACGGGCGCCACACCGGCACCGGCGGTGGTAACCACTTTGTGCTGGGCGGCGCTACGCCGAAAGACTCACCGTTCCTGCGCCGCCCGGATTTGCTGCGCAGCCTGATCAGCTACTGGCATAACCATCCGTCCTTGTCGTACCTGTTTTCCGGGCTGTTTATCGGCCCGACCTCCCAGGCGCCACGGGTGGATGAAGCGCGTAACGACGCGCTGTATGAGCTGGAAATCGCCTTCGCACAAATGCCCGAGCCTGGCGAAGAATGCCCGCCGTGGCTGGTCGACCGGCTGTTGCGCAACCTGCTGATCGACGTGACCGGCAACACTCACCGCGCCGAGTTCTGTATCGACAAACTCTATACGCCCGATGGCGCCACCGGCCGCCTGGGCCTGTTGGAACTGCGTGCGTTTGAAATGCCGCCCCATGCGCGCATGAGCCTCACCCAGCAATTGCTGCTGCGGGCCTTGGTCGCGCGCTTCTGGCGTGAGCCGTATGCACCAGCAAAACTGGCGCGCTGGGGCACGGAGCTGCACGATCGCTTTTTGCTGCCGCACTTTATCGAGCAGGATTTTGCCGACGTGATCGTCGAGCTGAATGCTGCTGGTTACCCGCTGCGCGCCGAATGGTTTGCCGCGCACCTGGCGTTTCGTTTCCCCAAGGTCGGCGACTACGCCGTCAGCGGTATCGAACTGGAGTTGCGCCAGGCGTTGGAGCCTTGGCACGTGCTGGGCGAAGAAGGCGCCGTCGGTGGCACGGTGCGTTACGTGGACTCATCCCTGGAACGCTTGCAGGTGAAGTTGAGCGGCTTGGCGCCGCAACGCTACCTGCTGACCTGCAACGGCATCCCGGTGCCGTTGCAGCCGACCGGGCGTATCGGCGAGTTCGTCGCTGGCGTGCGTTATCGCGCCTGGCAACCGGCCAACTGTTTGCAACCGACCATCGCGGTGCATGCGCCGTTGGTGTTCGACTTGCTCGATACCTGGATGCAACGCTCGCTGGGCGGCTGCCAGTACCACGTAGCGCATCCGGGTGGGCGCAATTACGACAGCTTGCCGGTGAATGCCAATGAGGCGGAGAGCCGGCGCATGGCGCGGTTTTTCCGCCTCGGCCACAGCCCAGGCAAATTGCCTGTGCCGCCCTTGGTGATTAACGATGAACTACCAATGACCCTGGATTTGCGGCGTTTCCCCAATAAAAATGACTAAATGAGATCTAAAATGTGGGAGCTGGCTTGCCTGCGATAGCGGTGTATCAGCCAGCCAATCAGGTGGTAGGAAAACCGCTATCGCAGGCAAGCCAGCTCCCACACAAGATCGCGTTGAATTTGATTTAAACTGACTTCCCTTGCCTCTGCCGAGCGTTCCATGCCCGACTTGCTCGACCGTTACCCGCTCACTGCGGGCACCTATCACGAACTGCTCGACGACAGTGGCGCGGTACGTGCCCATTGGCAGCGCCTGCTCGATCACCTGCAACGCAGTACGCCCGTGCAACTGGCCCAGCGCCAGGCGTTGCTGACCCGGCAGATCCAGGAAAACGGCGTGACCTACAACGTCTACGCCGACCCCAAAGGCGCCGACCGCCCTTGGGAGCTGGACTTGCTGCCCCATGTGCTGGCCGCCGATGAGTGGCAGCACCTGTCGGCCGGCATCGCCCAACGGGCGCGTTTGCTCAATGCCGTGCTCGCCGACCTGTACGGCCCGCAGCGCTTGATCAAAGAAGGCCTGTTGCCGGCGGAGCTGGTGTTTGGGCACAACAACTTCCTGTGGCCGTGCCAGGGCATTCAGCCACCGGACGGCGCGTTTCTGCACCTGTATGCCGTGGACCTGGCGCGCACCCCGGATGGCCGTTGGTGGGTCACCGCCGACCGTACCCAGGCGCCATCGGGCGCAGGTTACGCGCTGGAAAACCGCACCATCGTGTCCCGTGCATTCCCGGATCTGTACCGCGATTTGCAGGTTCAACACCTCACCGGTTTCTTCCGCACGCTCCAGGAAACCCTGGCCCGCCAGGCGCCCGGTGATGACCAGCCACCGTTGATCGTGCTGCTCACGCCGGGGCGTTTCAACGAAAGCTATTTCGAACACCTCTACCTGGCGCGCCAGCTCGGCTACCCATTGGTAGAAGGCGGCGACCTCACGGTGCGCGACAGCACGGTGTTCCTCAAAACCCTCAGCGGCCTGCGCCGGGTGCACGCGATCATGCGGCGCCTGGATGACGATTTCTGCGACCCGCTGGAGCTGCGCACCGACTCGGCGCTGGGCGTGCCCGGCCTGCTGGATGCGGTGCGCCAGGGCAATGTGCTGGTGGCCAATGCCTTGGGCAGCGGCGTGCTGGAGTCGCCCGGTTTGCTCGGCTTTCTGCCGAAGATCAACGAGTTTTTGTTTGGTGAAGAACTGATCCTGCCGTCCATCGCCACCTGGTGGTGCGGCGAGGCGCCGGTGCTGGCCGAAGCCTTGGAAAAGCTGCCGGAATTGCTGATCAAACCAGCGTTTCCTTCGCAAAGCTTCGCGCCGGTATTCGGCCGCGATTTGAACGAAGAGCAACGCCTGGCCCTGGCCGAGCGCATGCGTGCGCGGCCTTATGCCTATGTGGCCCAGGAGCTGGCGCAACTGTCCCAGGCGCCGGTGTGGCACACCGTCGACGACCATCTGCAACACCGTGCCATCGGCATGCGCGTGTACGCGGTGGCCAGCGCTGACGGCTACCGTGTACTGCCCGGCGGCCTGACTCGCGTGGCGGCTGAGGCGGATGCCGAAGTGGTGTCGATGCAGCGTGGTGGCGCGAGCAAAGACACGTGGGTGCTCGGCGATCGCGCTGTCGGCGGCGAGCATTGGCGCGCGCAACGGGCGATTGGCGTACATGATCTGGTGCGGCGCGACCCTTATCTGCCGTCGCGCGTGGTGGAAAACCTGTTCTGGTTTGGCCGTTACTGCGAACGCTGTGATGACAGCGCGCGCTGGCTGCGCATTGTGCTGGCACGCTATGTCGATGGCGACGACCCGCAAGCCTTGCAGGCCGCTGTCGAGCTGGGCGAGACCCTGCGCTTGTTGCCGGAGGAGGGCGAACTGCCCGAG
Source organism: Pseudomonas edaphica (assembly GCF_005863185.1). Lineage (GTDB taxonomy): Bacteria > Pseudomonadota > Gammaproteobacteria > Pseudomonadales > Pseudomonadaceae > Aquipseudomonas > Aquipseudomonas edaphica. The sequence continues at coordinate 1,502 of NZ_VBVZ01000170.1, read as the reverse complement.
CGCCTGCTTGCCGCTTTGCTCGGCGATGACTGGCCGTCGAGCCTGCGCGCCAACCTGCAACGCTTGCAGTGGGCGGCGTCCCAGGTGCGTGGCAAGTTGTCCCGCGAGAACTGGCAAGCGCTAGTGGAGTTGCAGCGCGAAGCCCTGGAGTTGGAAAGCGAGGCCCCGGATTTTGGCGAGTTGCTGGATTTCCTCAACCGCCTGGTGATGTCCCTGGCGGCGCTGTCCGGGTTTGCCCTGGATGACATGACCCGTGATGAAGGCTGGCGCTTTTTGATGATGGGCCGGCGTATTGAGCGCCTGCAATTTCTCAGCAGCAGCCTCGCCGCGTTCCTGCGTGGCGTGGCGGTATTTGATCAGGCCGGGCTGGAATGGCTGCTGGAGCTGGGCAATAGCAGCATCACCTATCGCTCGCGTTACCTGGCCGTGCCGCAACTGATCCCGGTGCTCGACTTGTTGCTGCTCGATGAACAGAACCCGCATGCGGTGCTGTTTCAGTTGAAGCTGGTCAGCCGGACCCTGCGGCGTCTCAATGATGACTTTGGCGTGCCACGGGAAATCGGCCTGGCGCCGTTGGTGGAGCGCCTGTCGCGTTTTGATCTGGGCTGCCTGGAGAACCCGCTGTTCGGCGAATCCAGCGTACGTGCCGCGTTGGACGGCCTGGCGGACCTGCTGCAAGCGGTCGCCGATGAGAGCGGGCAAGTGTCGGATCGCCTGGCGTTGCGCCACTTTGCCCATGTGGATGATGTCAGCCAGCAAACGGTGTCGGTGTGATGAGTGCGCGCTACCAGATTTTTCACGATACCCATTACCACTACGACAGCCCGGTGTCCCTGGCCCAGCAGTTGGCGCACCTGTGGCCGCGGCCGTGCGCGTGGCAGCGCTGCAGTTCCCAGCAATTGGATATCAGCCCGCAGCCGTCGTCGCGTCGTGATGAGCTGGACGTGTTCGGCAACCCGATCACCCGGCTGGCGTTCGAACGGCCCCATGATGAATTGCTGGTCAATGCCGGGCTGACCGTGGAAGTGCTGGCGCGGCCGGCGCTGGATTTCCAGCAGTCACCGCCTTGGGACCAGACGCGCGACAGCCTGACCTACAGCAGCCAGGTGCTGTCGCCGGAGATGCTCGAAGCCTGCCGTTATCGCTTCGAGTCGCCCTACGTGCACCTGAAGAGCACCTTCGTCGAGTTCTCCGAAAGCTGCTTCCCGCCAGGCGTGCCGTTGCTGCTGGGCGTGCAGGCCTTGATGCAGAAGATCTTCAGCGAATTCACCTTCGATGCCGAAGCCACCCAGGTCGCCACGCCCTTGGTGGAAGTGCTGGAGCGCCGACGCGGCGTGTGCCAGGACTTCGCACACCTGATGCTCGCGTGCCTGCGCTCGCGGGGCCTGGCCGCGCGTTACATCAGCGGCTACCTGCTGACCCAGCCACCGCCCGGCCAGCCACGGCTGATCGGCGCCGATGCATCCCACGCGTGGGTCTCGGTGTTTTGCCCGGTGGCGGGC